>NZ_LZJG01000157.1:0-10493 GCF_001667785.1 Mycobacterium sp. E3247
GGCGGCGGTGGCGGCGGATTCCCCGGAATTCCGGGCCTCGGCGGCGGTCACGGCGGCTTCGGTGGCGGCCACGGCGGATTCGGACGCCACTAGCGGGCGCGGACCCAGCTGTCACCTTCCGTTTGCCTCCCGCTCAGCGGGGTGATGCAGTTAGCTCATGGCGGCGACGTACACCGGTCATATGCGATGCACCGTGTTCGGCACCGGTTACCTGGGTGCAACCCACGCCGTCGGCATGGCGGAGCTGGGACACGAGGTCGTCGGCGTCGACGTCGACGCGGGGAAGGTCGCCAAGCTCTCCGGCGGTGACATTCCGTTCTACGAGCCCGGGCTGCGCAAGCTGCTGACGAAGAACCTGGCGGCGGGGCGGCTGCGGTTCACCACCGACTACGACGTGGCGGCCGATTTTGCCGACGTGCACTTCCTCGGGGTCGGGACACCGCAGAAGAAGGGCGAGTACGGCGCCGACCTGCGCCACGTGTACGCCGTCGTCGACGCGCTGGTGCCGCGGCTGACGAGATCGTCGGTGCTAGTGGGCAAATCGACCGTGCCGGTGGGAACCGCGGCCGAACTCAACCGCCGGGCGGCCGACCTGGCGCCTCGCGGCGTCGACGTCGAGATCGCCTGGAACCCCGAATTCCTGCGCGAGGGCTATGCGGTGCAGGACACCCTGCATCCGGACCGCATCGTGCTTGGGGTGCAACAGGATTCGACGCACGCCGAAACGGTGGTCCGCGAACTCTACGGCCCGCTGCTGGCCGAGGGAGTGCCGTTCCTGGTGACCGACCTGCAGACCGCGGAGCTGGTCAAGGTGTCCGCCAATGCCTTTCTGGCCACCAAGATCTCGTTCATCAACGCCATCTCCGAGGTGTGCGAGGCCGCCGGTGCCGACGTCAGCGTGCTGGCCGACGCGCTCGGTTACGACCCACGGATCGGTCGCCAGTTCCTCAACGCGGGTTTGGGTTTCGGCGGCGGCTGCCTGCCCAAGGACATCCGTGCCTTCATGGCCCGCGCGGGCGAGCTGGGGGCCGACCAGGCGCTGACGTTCCTGCGCGAGGTCGACAGCATCAACATGCGCCGCCGCACGCGGATGGTGGAGCTGGCCAGCGCCGCCTGCGGCGGCTCGCTGCTGGGCGCCAACATCGCCGTGCTCGGCGCGGCGTTCAAACCCGAATCCGACGATGTGCGCGACTCGCCCGCGCTCAACGTCGCCGGCCAACTGCAGCTCAACGGTGCCGCGGTCAACGTCTACGACCCCAAGGCGCTGGACAACGCGCAGCGGCTGTTCCCGACGCTGAACTACGCGGTGTCGGTCGAGGAGGCCTGCGAGCGCGCGGACGCGGTGCTCGTCCTGACCGAGTGGCGCCAGTTCGTCGACCTCGACCCCGCCGACCTGGCCGACCGCGTGCGGGCCCGCGTCATCGTCGACGGCCGCAACTGTCTCGACGCCACCCGCTGGACCGCGGCGGGCTGGCGAGTGTTCCGGCTGGGCGCGCCGCGGCCCTAGCTGATCGCCGTCCCTATTGTTCGTCGGTGCGACGTTCGGTGTCGGACATCTCACGCCGGATGCTCGCCTGTTCGCGCTCAGCCTCGGCTCGCACGCGGTCTTTCCCGTCTTCGGCGCGCTGCAGCCGTTCGCGTTCCCGCTCGAGCGCGGTGCCCTCCCGTTCGTCTGCCTGCGCCTCGCGTTGATTCGCCAGCTGTTCGCGGTGGTTCGCGATTTGGTCCCGCTCGTCGGCGATGCGGTCCCGCTCGTCGGCGATCCATTCGCGCTGGGCGAGCTGCGCCTCCCGGTGTGTGAGGGCGTGCTCGCGCCTTTCCAGTTCGTCCGGTTGCTCGTCGACGTCGTCGGGTTCAGCCGCCACGATGCTTCCCTTCGGCGCGCTGTGTCGCCTGATGTCGTCCCTGCTCGGCCTGCTGCCATGCGAGTTGGCGTTCGCTGGCGGCCTGCTCCCGTTCAACTTTGGCCTGCTCGCGAAGCGCCGCCTCGCGTTGCCGCTCCCCGTGCTCGGCCGTCCGCTGCTTGCCCGCCGCGGTGTGATTGGCCGCGCGTTCGCGTTCGTCCGCAATCCGTTCGCGCTCGTCCGCCAGCGCCTCCCGTTCATCCGCGATCCGTTCGCGCTCGTCGGCCAGCGCTTCGCGGCGGTTGGCGAGGATCGTGCGTGACTCGAGGTAGCGAACCCAGCGCTCCACGCCCTCGGTCAGCCGCTCCCGGCGCGCTGCCACCAGTTCTCGCTCGTGCGCGAGGTGTTCGCGCTCGTTCGCGATGCCTTCCCGCTCTTCGGCGATCCGTTCGCGCTCCAACGCGACGTTCTCGCGCTCGTCCGCGGTGCGGATGGCGGGCATGCCCATGTCGTCTCCAGTGGTCCGTGGTCGTTTGATCACAGCACATCGGCGCAGCCCGCCCATAGGGGCGAAGTCCCCTGGCCGCGGAGTCCTTCGTCGCATGGCCCGGCGAGTAGCCTGACCCGGGTGGACTATGCCGGCGCATTCCTCGAAGAGAACCGCGCGTTTTCGGAGTTTTTCCGCGATGTCGACCAGTCCAGGCCGGTGCCGACGTGCCCGGGATGGAGCCTGAACCAGCTGCTGCGCCATGTCGGGCGCGGTGACCGCTGGGCGGCGCAGATCGTGCGGGAGCGGCTCGAGGAGTTTCTCGACCCGCGGTCCGTCGAGGGGGGCAAGCCGCCGCCCGATCCGGCCGACGCGATCTCCTGGTTGCGCGGCGGCGCGCAGCGGCTGATCGATGCCGTCGAGCTGACGGGGGTGGAAACCCCGGTGTGGACGTTCCTCGGGCCGCGGCCGGCGAACTGGTGGATCCGCCGCCGCCTGCACGAGGTGGCCGTGCACCGGGCCGACGCGGCGATCGCGCTGGGAGCCGACTACACGCTGGCCCCCGATGTGGCCGCGGACGGGATCACCGAATGGCTCGAGCGGGTCGCGGTCCAGGCCGGCAGCGACGGGGCGCCGCTCCCGCTCGAGGGGGACAACACCCTGCACCTGCACGCCACCGACCCAGGGCTCGGCGAAGCCGGGGAGTGGACGATCGGTGTAGACCACGGCCGCATCACCTGGTCCCACGAGCACGGCAAGGGCACCGCGGCGCTGAAGGGCGGGGCGGCCGAGCTGCTGCTGGCCATCCTGCGCCGGGTGCCGCTGACGGACACGGGCATCGCGCTGTTCGGCGACGAGGCGGTGTGGCAGAACTGGCTGGACCGTACCCCGCTCTAGCCACGGCGCCGGGGCGCACACGGTAACTTGCACACCATGACCACTTCGGAGATCGCCACCGTCCTGGCATGGCACGACGCGCTCAACGCCGCCGACTCGGAAACCCTGATCGCGTTGTCCAGCGACGACATCGAGATCGGCGACGCGCACGGCGCCGCCCAGGGCCACGAGGCGCTGCGCAGGTGGGCCGCCGCCCGGCACGGGACGGCCGAAGTCGGCCGGATGTACGTGCACGACGGTGTCGTGGTCGTCGAACAGAAGGTCAGCACCCCGGACAATCCCGGGGCCGTGGCAACGGCGGCGTCGGCGTTCCGGGTGGTCCACGACCGCGTCACGTCCGTTTTCCGGCACGAGGACCTGGCGTCGGCGCTGGCCGCCACCGAACTCACCGAGTCCGACCTCGTCAACTGAGCGTGGAATAGGGGAACCACCATGCGCGGGATCATCCTGGCCGGGGGCTCGGGCACACGCCTGCACCCGATCACCGTCGGCATCAGCAAGCAGTTGCTGCCGGTGTACGACAAACCGATGGTCTACTACCCGCTGTCCACGCTGATGATGGCGGGGATCCGGGACATCCTGGTGATCACCACCCCACACGACGCGGCGGGTTTTCGCCGATTGCTCGGCGACGGCTCGCAATTCGGCATCGACATCAGCTATGTCACGCAGGAACGGCCCGACGGCCTGGCGCAGGCCTTCGTGCTGGGCGCCGAGCACATCGGCAACGACTCGGTGGCGTTGGTGCTGGGGGACAACATCTTCTACGGGCCGGGGCTGGGCACCAGCCTGAGCCGCTTCCAAACCATCAGCGGCGGAGCGGTTTTCGCCTACTGGGTGGCCAACCCTTCGGCGTACGGCGTCGTCGAATTCAGCGACGACGGCACGGCGCTCTCGCTGGAGGAGAAACCGAAGACACCGAAGTCCAATTACGCGGTGCCGGGGTTGTACTTTTACGACAACGACGTGATCGAGATCGCCAAGGGCCTGAAGAAATCGGCGCGCGGCGAGTACGAGATCACCGAGGTCAACCAGATCTACCTCAACCGGGGCCGGCTCTCGGTCGAGGTGATGGCCCGCGGGACGGCCTGGCTGGACACCGGCACGTTCGACTCCCTGCTGGACGCCAGCGACTTCGTGCGCACGCTGGAACGACGGCAAGGCCTCAAGGTCAGCGTCCCCGAGGAAGTGGCCTGGCAGCAGGGCTGGATCACCGACGAGCAGCTGGCCGAGCGCGCGCACACCATGCTCAAGTCCGGGTACGGCGGCTATCTGCTGGAGCTGTTGGAGCGGAGCCGATTTCACTAGGCCGCGCCAGCGCCGCGGCGATCGCCGTCGTCAGCGGCACCGACAGCGCCAGCGCGACGCCACCCACCGCCGCGCGGGCGATTTCGATGGCGACGCTCTCGCTGGTCAGCACGTCGGTCAGGGAACGGTTGGCGACACTGAACAGCAGCAGTAGCGGCAGCGAACTGCCGGCGTAGGCCAGCACCAGCGTGTACACCGTGCTGGCGATGTGGTCGCGGCCGACTCGGATGGCGCCCAAAAAGATCGCGCGGCGCGCCCCACCGAGGTGGGCGAGCTCGAACACCGTCGAGGCCTGGGTCACCGTCACGTCGTTGAGCACACCGAGCGAGCCGATGATGAAGCCGGCGAGCAGCAGGCCGCTGATCGACACGTTGCCCAGGTAGGCGCTCACGGTCGCGTTCTGGTCGTCGGACAGGCCGGTCAGATGCGCCAGTTGTATTGCAGCCCAGGACAACCCGGCGGCCAGCAGCAGCGACGTCAGCGTGCCCAGTAGTGCCGCGCTGGTCCGCAGGCTCACGCCGTGGGCCAGATAGATGACCGCGTAGAGGATGGCCGCCGAGGCCACCAGAGCCACCGGGATCGCGGGCGCGCCGTCGCGCAGGGCCGGCAGCAGAAACTCCACCAGGACCGCGAACGCCACCACGATGCCGACCAGCGCGAGCAGCCCGCGCCAGCGGGCCACCGCGACGATCACCACCGCGAACGCGACGGCGAGGGCGACCAGCGACCACCCGCGTTCGAAGTCGTAGAACGCGTAGCTGGTGGCGCCCTGGTCGTCGACCTGGCGGACCAGCCGAAGATGGTCGCCCACCGCGAACTTCGGCTGGCCGGGGCCGGGGGAGGACTCCAGCAGCGTGTTGGCGCCGGCGTTGGGTCCGGAGTCGATGGCGACCTGGGTGAGCACGCAGCGGCCCGCGCCGGGCGGCGCCGGCTGCGGCGCGGTGGTGAGCACCTGACCGACCGACGGGCTGCCGCAGTCGCCCAGGCCGCTGGACAGCACGTGCCCGGCCTGCGTGCTCACCGCGCCGCCGGCCGCGTTCTGGAAGGGCATCGGGATGTCGACGTGCTCCCGGCTGGGCCACAGCGCGACGGCGCCGGCCAGCACCGCCAGGCCTATGGCGACCAGCAGCCCGACGACGATCCTGGCGGGCAGCGCCTCAACCGCGGCCGGGCCGGACAGGCTGTGGGAGTGGGTGTGCGAGTGCGTCACCCGGTCCACCGTAGAGGCGCCGGCTGCGAAGATCCTTACTGGCGATAGCTGACCAGGAAGTTGCCCAGCCGTTCGATCGCCGCGGCCAGGTCGCGGGCCCACGGCAGCGTCACGATGCGCAGGTGATCCGGTGCCGGCCAATTGAATCCGGTGCCCTGGGTGACCAGGATCTTCTCCTGCAGCAGCAGGTCGAGGACGAGCTGTTCGTCGTCGGTGATGTCGTAGACCTCGGGGTCGAGCCGGGGGAAGGCGTACAGCGCGCCCTCCGGCTTCACGCAGGACACCCCGGGAATCTCGTTGAGCTTCTGCCACGCCACGTCGCGCTGCTCGAGCAGCCGGCCGCCGGGCAACACCAGGTCCTCGATGCTCTGGTGACCGCCGAGGGCCACCTGGATTCCGTGCTGGGCGGGCACGTTGGGGCACAGACGCATGTTGGCCAGCAGGTTGATGCCCTCGATGAAGCTTTCGGCGTGGTCCTTGGGGCCGGTGATCGCCAGCCAGCCGGCGCGGTAGCCCGCCACCCGGTAGGCCTTGGACAGCCCGTTGAAGGTGAGGCACAACATGTCCGGCGCCAGCGTGGCCACGTTGATGTGCTTGGCGTCGTCGTAGAGGATCTTGTCGTAGATCTCGTCGGCGAGCAGCAGCAGTTCGTGCTTGCGCGCGAGTTCCACCATCTGGGTGAGGACGCCGCGGCTGTAGACGGCGCCGGTCGGGTTGTTGGGGTTGATGATGACCAGCGCCTTGGTGCGCTCGGTGATCTTGGACTCCAGGTCGGCGATGTCGGGCTGCCAGCCCTGGGTCTCGTCGCACAGGTAGTGCACGGGCGTGCCGCCGGCCAGGGACGTCGACGCCGTCCACAGCGGGTAGTCGGGCGACGGGATCAGCACCTCGTCGCCGTTGTCGAGCAGGGCCTGCAGCGTCATCGTGATCAGTTCGGAGCACCCGTTGCCCAGATAGACGTCGTCGACGTCGAACCGGGGGAAGCCCTCGACCAGCTCGTAGCGGGTGACCACCGCGCGGCGGGCGGGCAGGATGCCCTGCGAGTCGGAGTACCCCTGGGCGTACGGCAGCGCCTGGATCATGTCGCGCATGATGACGTCGGGCGCCTCGAACCCGAACGGTGCGGGGTTGCCGATGTTGAGCTTGAGGATGCGGTGGCCTTCGGCTTCCAGCCGCGCGGCGTGCTGGTGCACCGGGCCGCGGATCTCGTACAGGACGTCCCGGAGTTTGGACGACTGCGCGAAGACGCGCTGCCGGTGGTGGCCGGAAGCGTGCAGGGGCAGCTGGTGCGTGGTCACGTCACCAATGGTGCCACTACTGTCCACTGAATTTTGCCGTCAAACGAAGAAAACCCAGGTCAGCGCTTGCCCGGCGGGCGGGCGCCGCGCGCGATGCCCAGCCCCTTGACCGGCGGGGCCGACGCCGCGCCGTCGCCGTCGGGCTGCTTGGCCGGCTCGGCTTTCGGCGTGGGCTCGGGCTCCGCTTCCGCGGCGGGCTGCGCCTCGGCCTTGGGGGCCTCGGCTTTGGGTGCCTCGGCTGGCGGCGCGGCCTTCTTGGCGCCGGGGCGCTTCGCGCCGGCGGCGATGCCCAGCCCCTTGACCGGCGCCGCGGGCGGCTTGGCCTCCTCGGCCTTGGCTTCGGCCTCCGGTGCGGTCTCGGCCTTGGGGGCCTCGGCTGGCGGCGCGGCCTTCTTGGCGCCGGGACGCTTGGCGCCCGCGGCGATGCCCAGCCCCTTGGCCGGGGCGGCCGGCGCCGCGGCAGACTCCGGGGCCGTTTCCGTCTTGGCCTCGGCCTGGGCCGGTGCGGCTTTCTTGGCGCCGGGCCTCTTGGCCCCGCCCGCGATGCCGAGGCCCTTCACGGGCGCGGCGGGCGCGGTGGGCGTGGCTGCCTCTGCCTTCGGGGCGGCCTCGGTCTTCGCGGCGGCCTCGGCGGGAGCCTCCTCGGTCTCCTTGGCCGGCGCCTCGACGGTCGCGGTGGCCTTGGGCGCCTGAGCCGCCCGCTTCTCGGCTTCCTTTGCGGCCGTGCCCTTCTCCGGCAGCGTCGCCTTGTCGTACTCGAGGGAGCCGAGCAGCACCTGCGCGACGTCGAGCACCTCGACGCCGGTGCGGCCGGCCTCCTCGGAGCGGTCGTTGACGCCGTCGGTGACCATCACGCGGCAGAACGGGCAGCCGGTGGCGATCGTGGACGCCCCGGTGGTCAGCGCCTCGTCGACGCGTTCGTGGTTGATCCGCTTGCCGATGTGCTCTTCCATCCACATCCGCGCGCCGCCGGCGCCGCAGCAGAAGCTGCGCTCGGCGTGGCGCGGCATCTCGGTGAGCGTCGCCCCCGCGGCCCCGATCAGCTCGCGCGGCGCCTCGTACACCTTGTTGTGCCGCCCCAGGTAGCACGGGTCGTGGTAGGTGATGTCCTGCGACACCGGCGTCACCGGCACCAGCTTGTTGTCCCGGATCAGGCGGTTGAGCAGCTGGGTGTGGTGCAACACCGAGTAGTTCGCGCCCAGTTGCCGGTATTCGCGGCCCAGCGTGTTGAAGCAGTGCGGGCAGGTGACGACGATCTTGCGGTCGACCGTCTCCACGCCCTCGAACACCCCGTCCAGAGTCTCGACGGCCTGGGCGGCCAGCTGCTGGAACAGGAACTCGTTGCCCGAGCGGCGCGCGGAGTCGCCGTTGCAGGTTTCGCCGGTGCCGAGCACCAGGTACTTCACCCCGGCGATGGCCAGCAGTTCCGCGACGGCCTTGGTGGTCTTCTTCGCCTTGTCGTCGTAGGCGCCCGCGCAACCCACCCAGAACAAGTATTCGAAGCCGTCGAAGCTGTCGGCGTCCTCCCCGTAGACCGGGACGTCGAAGTCGACCTCGTCGATCCAGCTGGTGCGGTCGGCGGCGTTCTGGCCCCACGGGTTGGCCTTGGTCTCCAGGTTCTTGAACAGCACCGACAGCTCGGACGGGAACTCCGACTCCATCATCACCTGGTAGCGGCGCATGTCGACGATGTGGTCGATGTGTTCGATGTCCACCGGGCATTGCTCCACGCAGGCGCCGCAGGTCACGCAGGACCACAGCACGTCGGGATCGATGACGCCGCCCTGTTCGGCGGTGCCGACCAGCGGGCGGGTTGCCTGCTCCGGGCCGGACCCCATGATGCGGCCAAAGCCCGACTCGGGGACGTGGTGCGCCTCGGCGTGCTTCTCGCCGGCCAGCTCCTCGCCGATTCCGCCCTCCGGCGTGTTCTCGAGCGGGGTCTCCTTGTCACCAAGGATGTAGGGCGCCTTGGCCATCCAGTGGTCGCGCAGGTCCATGATGACGAGCTTGGGCGAGAGCGGCTTGCCGGTGTTCCACGCCGGGCACTGCGACTGGCAGCGGCCGCACTCGGTGCAGGTGGCGAAGTCCAGCATCGCCTTCCAGCTGAAGTCCTCGATCTTGCCGCGGCCGAATTCGGCGTCGTCGGGCGGGTTTTCGAAGTCGATCGGCTTGCCGTCGTGTTCCAGCGGCAGCAGCGGCCCGAGCCCGTTGGGCAGCCGCTTGAAGATGACGTTGATCGGCGCCGTGAAGATGTGCATGTGCTTGGAGTGCAGCACGATGATCAGGAACGCCAGCATGACCGCGATGTGCAGCAGCAGCGCCACCGTCTCGATGATCTCGTTGGCGGGCTGGCCCAGCGGGCGCAGGATCGCGCCGAACAGCTGGGAGAGGAAGGCGCCCTTGCCGTAGGGCAGCGTGCCGTTGTTGACGGCCGACCCGCGCACCAGGACGTAGGTCCAGACGACGTTGAAGATCATGAACAGCACCAGCCAGGCGCCGCCGGTGTGCGAACCGTAGAACCGCGACGAGCGGCCGTACTCCTTGGGTTCCGTGCGCAGCCGGATGATGGCGAACGTCGTGATGCCCAGGAAGACGGCGGTGGCGAAGAAGTCCTGCAGGAAGCCCAGCGCGTCCCAGCGGCCGATGATCGGGATGTGGAAGTTGTCCTGGAACAGCAGCCCGTAGGCCTCGATGTAGACCGTCAGCAGGATGAAGAAGCCCCACATCGTGAAGAAGTGCGCCAGGCCGGGGATCGACCACTTGAGCAGGCGGCGCTGACCGAAGACCTCGGAGAGCTCTGCCCAGATTCGCTTGCCGGGTTCGTCGGTGTGTCCCGGGGCGGGCTTGCCGGACGTAACCAGCTTGAACAGCCACAGGACGCGGCGGCCGGCGAGTGCGGCCACCACCAGCGTCATGCCCATGCCCACGACCAGTCTGATGAGCATCTGCGTCGTCACCGAAGGTCTCCCCAATGCATTGTTGATTCAGCCTGCGTTTTGTTTGCCTGCTTAGCCCTGCTCATAGTTGCATCTCCGCAGCTTCCGCCGCGAGAAAGGCTGCCCTAACTTCGGGGGTGCCGGCGTCTCGGCCTGCTTCGTTGAGCGCCGCCGCCGGCCTGTGAATTTCGTCGCGGTGACCGGCGCCACCGCGTCAGGGCCGGGGTTGGGGCAGGAACGGCGGCAGCAGCGGCCGCAAGCGCGTGGTGGCGGGGGGCGCGGACGTGGTGGGCGCCGGCGTCGTCGTGGGCGGCGGGGTAGTGGTCGTCGTCGGCGGTGCCGTCGTGGTGGTGGTCGTGGTCGGCGGCTCGGTGGTGGTGGTGGTGGTGGTCGGCGGCTCGGTCGTGGTGGTGGCGGGCGGCGGCTCAGAGGACGACGACGGGCGAGGGCCAAAGCGTTGCGCCCGGTTCCCGCACCCACGTCCAGCACGCGGTAGGTCGTCGGATCAGGTGC
>NZ_LZJG01000158.1:0-43128 GCF_001667785.1 Mycobacterium sp. E3247
TCCCCCAGCTGAAGTTCTCGCTCACCGAGGGCGACGTCGGCTGGATACCGTACTTTTTGTGGCGCGCCGAACACGTCTACAACCGCCATTCGGGATGGACGCAGGCCAAGTTCCCGCCCGGTTACCGCGGGCCCACCGACGTGTTCAAGCGGCACTTCTACACGTGCTTCATCAGCGACAAGGTCGGCGTGCGCAACATGGAATGGTTCAACGAGGACATGCTGTGCTGGGAGTCCGACTTTCCCCACTCGGACAGCAACTGGCCGTTCGCGCCCGAGGACGTGATGGAGACCATGGGGCATCTCGATGACCGGGTCATCGACAAGATCACCCACCAAAACGCCATGGCCGCATACTCGTTCGACCCGTTCCAGCACATCCCCAAGGAACACGCCCGCGCCGGTTACCTGCGCGCGCAAGCCGCCGACGTCGACGTGGTGACGCACGTCGGCCGCCGGGCGAGCCAGCGCGACCGGGACGCGTGGACCCGGATGACGCAATTCGCCCTGCAGTCGCAGGTGACGGCCGAAGCCGCCGGAATATCGGGGCGTACCACCACCCTGGGCAACTGAACGTGGCAGCACGGGCGCCGTTCGCCGACTGGCGTGTGCTGGAGCTGTCCAACGGGATCGCCGTGTCCTACTGCGGCAAGATGTTCGCCGACGCGGGCGCCGACGTTGTGAAGGTCGAATCGCCACAAGGTGATTCGATCCGTCGGCGATCTGCCGGCGGCCCACCCGGGGCGTTGTTCGCCTACCTGGCCGCCGGCAAGAAATCGGTGCTCGACAACGGCGGGGCGGAGATCACCGCGCTGCTGTCCGGTGCCGACATCGTGCTCACCGACTTGACCGACGGTTGGACGCTCGACCGCATCACCGCCCACACCGCCGGTTCGACCGTGGTGGTGGCCGTGACACCGTTCGGCACGACGGGACCCTACGTCGACGACCGGGTGCTCGCCAACGAGTTCATCCTGCAGGCGTTGTGCGGCTCGACGGCCGGCCGGGGCTGGCCGGAGGACGAACCGGTGCAGGCAGGCGGTCAGCTCGGCGAGTGGTTGGCGGGCACCTTCGCGGCCGCGGTCGCCGCGGCGACCGCCCGGCACGCCGCCCGGGGCGGCCGGGGCGAGGTCATCGACGTCTCGACCTACGAGGCGATGGTGATTGCGATGGGCGGCCTGTCCGCCATGTCGGCCAGCGTTTTGGGCGCGGATTCCCCGTTGGGCCGGCGCAGCCTGGAGCTGCCCTCGATCGTCCCCACGGCCGATGGCATGGTCGGCTTCTGCACCATCACCGCGCAGCAGTTCCAGGACTTCCTGGTGCTCATCGACCGCCCCGATCTCCTTGACGACGTCGAGCTGGCCTCGTTCGACGGCCGCGTCGCCCGCCGCGACGAATTCCTCGGCATGGTCACGCAGTGGACCCAGTCGCGCACCACCCAGGAGATCGTCGACCTCGCGGTCGCCTTCCGCATTCCGGTGGCACCGATCGGGACACCCGAAATGCTCCCTCACATCGACCATTTCGTGGAGCGCGGGGTGTTCGTCGAATCCGCGGCCGGTGGGTTGCAGCCGAGGGTGCCCTATCGCAGCGACGCGATAACGACCAGGCCGCCGGGACCGGCGCCGCGGCTCGGCGCTGACAACGGCCGCGTCGAGTGGCCACCACGGCACATCCCCCGCCGCGGGGCGGACACGCTGCCGCTGGAGGACACGCGGATAACCGATTTCACCGCGTTCTGGGCGGGACCGGTCGCCACCCAGCTGCTGGGCGCCCTGGGCGCGGACGTGATCAAAGTTGAGGGGGTCCGGCGGCCCGACGGCATGCGGTTCTCCGCCGGCCGTCCACCCAGCTGGGACCAGTGGTGGGAGTGGGGCCCGGTCTTTCTGTGCAGCAACAACAACAAGCGCGCCGTCAGCGTCGAGCTCAGCACCGAGGCGGGGCGGGCGATCGCGCTGGAGCTGGTGGCCGCAAGCGATCTGGTCATCGAGAACTTCTCGCCGCGGGTGATGACGAACTTCGGCCTGGGCTGGGATGCCGTGCGCGCGGCCAACCCCCGCGCCATCATGGTGCGGATGCCCGCCTTCGGCCTCGACGGCCCCTGGCGTGACCGCGTGGGCTTCGCCCAGACGATGGAACAGGCGACCGGCATGGCGTGGATGACCGGGCACGCCGACGGGCCCCCGGTGATTCCCCGCGGCGTGTGCGATCCGATCGCGGGTCTGCACGCGGCGTTCGCCGCGGTGGCCGCACTGGCGATCCGCGACCGCGACGGAAACGGGATGCATGTTGAGTCCACCATGGTCGAGGCGGCGTTGAACGTCGCCGCCGAGATGGTGCTGGAGTATTCGCGATTCGGAATCCGAATGCGGCGCAACGGGAATCGCGGCCCGGATGCCAGCCCCCAAGGGGTCTACCGCTGCCGGGGCAACGACGAGTGGGTCGCGCTGGCCGCGACGAACGAGGCCGCCCGCGCGGCCCTGGCGCGGCTGCTGGGCCGACCGGACCTGCGGCCCGCCGACTGGCGGGACCGGCCGGACGAAGTCGACAAGCTGATCTCCGACTGGACCGCAGGGCGGTCGGTGGGCGACGCGGTCGAAGCGCTGCGTGCCGCGGGGGCGGCCGCGGCGCCGGTCACGCCGGCCCCGGCCCTGCTGAGCGACCAGCACCTGCACGCGCGGGGCTTCTGGGAAACCGTCGACCATCCGGTCGCCGGCTCCTTCCTGTGCACCGGAATGCCGTTCGCCTTCCTGGGCCGACCGCGGCGGTGGATCCGCCGGATACCGCCGCTGTACGGCCAGCACACCGAGGAGGTCCTGACGGGCGTGCTGGGACGCAGCCAACAGGACCTGGCCGCGCTGCGGGAGTCCGGAACCCTCAGCGCCCGGCCGGCGGGCCTGTGACATGGCGGTCACCCTGTGCGTCCCACCGCGCGCCGGCGAATTGTGCGCCCCGGTGCGCTTTTTGGTCCGCCAGGACTCCGTGGTGATCGAGTTGACCGCACGACACCGCATCACCACTGTCGAGTGGGACGAGCGGGAGCGTGCGGTCGCGATGGTCGTCGAGATCACCGACCCACAGACCGCGCGGCCCGTCGACGTGCGGATCGACATCGTGGACAGGGGCACGGGCGGCCCGCCCACCGGCGCCCGCGCCACGACGATCGGGACGATCACCCGCGACGGCCACGACTACGACGTCGTCGGCACCTACCTCGGCGTCGTGGCGAACGAAAACTAGAGGGACGCAAAGGAACACGGAGTTGGCAGCGACGAAGCGGACCGCGGCGATCGTCGGGGTGCACAACACCCGACAGGGCCGGCGCCTGGACGGCGAGACCTCGCGGACCCTGACCCTGAGCGCCATCCGCGGCGCGCTCGACGACGCCGGGCTGAGCCTGGACGACGTTGACGGGATCAGCGCGGGCCCGCTGTCCACCGCCCTCATCTACGACCTGCGCCTCGGCCCGGCGTGGCAGGGCCTTGCCTTCGGTGTCGGCATGATCACCGAGGCCGTCACCGCGATCGAGCACGGCATGGCTGACGTGGTGGTGCTCGTCGCCGCCCAGGCGGGCGAGTACCGCGACCACCAGGCGACGGCGCCCTGGACCCGGCCGGAAAACGAATTCGTCGCGCCCTGGGGCATGTTCACCACCGCCGAGTTCGCGCTCATCGCACGCCGCCACATGCACACCTACGGCACCACGCGCGAACAACTTTCGATCGTCGCCGCCACCATCCGCAACAACGGATCGCGCAACCCCGAAGCCGTCTACTACCAACGCGGACCCTTCACGCCGGACGACATCACCGCATCCCGGCCCATTGCGGACCCCTTCCACCTCCTGGACTGCGCCACCACCTCCGAAGGAGGGTGCGCCCTGGTCGTGGCTGACGTCGAAAAGACTGATGGCGCAAGCCAACCCGTCTATGTACTGGGCAGCGGCGCCGACTTCCACGGCCCGTCCTACCAGCACCCGCCGGCGTGGGACCTCGCCGGGCGGCGCGACGGACACGTGAACGGCGTGGTCGGCAGGCGCGCCGCCGAGCGGGCGTTCGGCCACGCCGGGCTGCGGCCCGACGACGTCGACGTGCTGGAGCTCTACGACCCGTTCTCCTTCGAGATCATCCGCCAGCTCGAGGCGTTCGGGTTCTGCGGCGAGGGCGAGGGCGGTCCGTTCGTCGCCGACGGCCACGTCGCCATCGACGGCAGCCACCCCATCACCACCGACGGAGGAACCATGTCGTTCAGCCACGCGGGCTCCAATCCGCAGATGATGCAGCGGGCCGTCCGGGCCGTCCAGCAGCTGCGCGGACAGGCGGGCGATCTCCAGGTTCCCGACGCGCACATCGCGTTGTGCAGCAACGGGGGAGCGGGCGCCTTGTTCACCACACTGCTGCTCCTGGGAGACGAACCGCTGTGACTTCCAATGCTTTGCACCCGCAGAGCGGGCCGGTGCCCCACGCGAGTAGCCACCTCAGCGTTCCCTTCTGGGAGGGCTGCCGGTCCGGTGAATTGCGGTATCAACGCTGCGCAGCCTGCGGCCTGGCGAACTTCCCGCCGACCGAGCACTGCCGCCAATGCCTTTCGGCGCAAGTGCATTGGGAGCTCAGCGCGGGGCTGGGCGAGATCTACAGCTGGACGGTGGTTCACCGGCCGGTGACGGCGGAATTCTCCCCGCCCTACGCGCCCGCCATCGTCACGCTGGACGAGGGATATCAGATGCTGACCAACGTCATCGGTGTCGCGCCGGGGGAGTTGCGGATAGGCATGCGAGTGCGGGTGGCGTTCCATGCCGTCGGACCCGACGTCACCCTGCCCTACTTCACCGGGCAGAACCAGCGGCCGTGAGCCCCCGGCGCACCAGCAACGGCCTGCCGGTAACGGCCTACCTGGTGCTGGGCGTGCTCGCCGCCAACGACGAGCAGCTCACCGCGGGCGAGATCAAGATGCGCGCCGAGCTGTCCGTCGGCCATTTCTATTGGTCGCCGTCCGTCAGTCACGTGCGGCGCGAACTCAACCGGCTGCTGGCGCGCGGCATGGTCGGCGAGATCGGCGCCAAATCGGGCAAGCGGTCGATCACCCTCTACGAGACCACCGATGCCGGGCTCGACGCACTGCGGCGGTGGGTGCAGCACTTCCCGGGTGACGACCAGGTCGTCATCAAGCATCCCGTGATCCTGCGAACCTGGCTCGCCCGGGGCGGGGACCCGGAACTCATCGTCGACACGTTGGACCGCCATCTCGAGGCGACCCGGGCGCGGCTGGACGAGGCGTTGTGGTCGCGGCAGCGCTCGCGGGACCTGGGCATCAGCGCCGACCCGGACCAGCGCTTCTCAGTCGCCGTCCTGGACTACGCGATCCGCGGGCTGTACGCGGAGCTATCCAACATCGCGCAGTTGCGCGACGAGATCGCCTGCGGCACACCGCGCGACCCGGTCAAGCGGGTGCGACGGCCGAAGGGCCAGATCCGCCGTCGAGTGCCTCCGAGCCCGGTCTAGGCGTCGCGACCGCGTAGGCGGTCCCGCGCGGCTCGCGCTCCCACAGCACCTCCCCATCGCCGACGCCCGTCCCTTCGGCGATCAGCTGGCGTTTGAGCACCTTGTGCGTGGCGGTGCTGGGCAGGTCGGTGGCGATGCGGACGTACCGCGGGCGCGCCTTCGGGGACAGGTCGGGCTGAGCGTCGAGGAATGCCTCGAACGCGTCGGGGTCCAGGGTGTGCCCCTCGTTGAGCACGATCGCCGCCATCACCTGGTCACCGACGCGTCCGTCCGGGACGGCGTATACCGCTACCCGGTTGATCGCGCTGTGCCGCAACAGGATCCGCTCTATCGGCGCGGCGGCCAGATTCTCCCCGTCGACCCTCGTCCAGTCGGCGGTGCGGCCGGCCAGGTATATCCACCCTTCGGAGTCGCGGTAGGCCAGGTCGCCCGACCAGTACATGCCGTGCCGCATCCGCTCGGCGTTGGCCTCCGGGTCGTTGTAGTACCCGGTGAAAAACCCCGAGCCCGCCGTGTTGACCAACTCGCCGACCGCTTCGTCGGCATTGACCAGGGCGCCGTCAGCGTCGAAGCGCGCGACCGCGCACTCGGTCACGGTCTCGCTGTTGTAGATCGCCACCCCGTCGACCCCTTTGCCGATCGACCCTTTCGGCGTGCCGGGTTCGCGGATCACGATGACCGCGTTCTCCGTCGAGCCGAAGCCGTCCTCGACCTGCACAGCGAAGCGGCGCCCGAACTCCTCGATGTCCTTGTCGTTGGCCTCGTTGCCGAACGCCACCCGCAGCGGGTTGTCGGCATCGTCGTCGCGCTCGGGCGTGGCCAGGATGTAGGCCAGCGGCTTGCCCACGTAGTTCATGTACGTCGCACCGTAGTGGCGGATGTCGTCGAGGAAGCTGCTCGCCGAGAACTTCGCCGGCACGATCGCGGCGCCGGAGACCACCGCGGGCGCCCAACCGGCGACGACCGCGTTGGAGTGGAACAGCGGCATCGACACGTAGCAGGTGTCCCGCTCGGACAGCTCGAAGCGTTGAACCAGGTTGATGCCGGCGAACGTCGCCATCAGGTGCGACACCTGCACCGCCTTGGGGTTCCCGCTGGTGCCCGACGTGAAGATCATCATGAACGGGTCGGTCGCGGTCACCTGCCGGTGCGGCACCAGCTCGCCCGCACCTTCGACGAACTCGGCCCACTGCGGGCTCGAGGTGTCGAGGATCTGGGTGCCCTCCAGGTCCAGGCCGTCCAGCAGCGGCCGGTGTTGGTCATCGGTCACCAGGAACTGGCAATGTGCGCGCCGGACGTCGGCCGCGAGCGCCTCGCCTCGCCGAGTGTTGTTCAGGCCGCACAGGACGTAGCCGCCCAGGCCGGCGGCCGCCATCTGGGCCAGCATTTCGGGGTTGTTTCCCAACAGGACGCCCACGTGCATCGGCCGGTTCGGATCGGCGGCGGAGATCAGGGCCGCGGCCCGCTGCGCCGATCCGGCCAGGTACTGACTCCAACTCCACTGCAGGGCGCGATGTTTGACCGCGACGCCCGGGTCGGACAAGCGCTTGCGCAGCAGCGCTTGAATGGTGTCGTCGGTCATCGGTCTCAAATCACCTTCACTATGCCCGGGCCCACTGCGAGACGAGACGGTCCGTCTTATGGTAGCGGGCCCCGCGCCGCCGTTCGCAGTCCGGACCGATGGGCCGCCCACCACCTCGTGTTGTGGAACTCTTCACGCCGGATTCTCCCAGGCTTCCCTCTCGAACACTGCGTGTACAGCTGCCCCGGCCGCATAGAACGGCGACCATAGCCTCATGCTGTTTGAGTTGCACCGCTCGCTGATTCTGCTCAGGAACCGAGCCCGAGAGCTTCATCGCCAAGCCTCACAACCACGGTCGCGCGATCTCACCCACCGGCGGCGCCACCGTGGCCGGCCGGCCGCGCCGAACGACCACCAGGAACGCTGATTCCACTGGTGCCGTTGAAGGCCGAGTCCATCGCGTGATTGCTCGCCACGTTGCGCCGTGCGACCTGCTGTGTGGAGGCAGAAGCGCTGAACTGGTGGAGAGTCGAGACGCGCCCGCATTCCGTCGTCGCAGAGGACGTTAGTCACAGTAGCTGTCATGGCGTCGGGAAGCTCGTGCAATCGGGATGATCGCCTTTCGATCGTCATACCGTCCCGCGCTCGACCCCAAACTGGTTGTCATTGTGTCGCGGTTACAGCATTCAGCTGACCGACGCTTCAGATGAATACGGCAGGATCAGGTTGCCGCGCTTATGACCGCATTCGGGAGATCAGCGGCCTAATATGACTGCCGTGACTACCGGACCGCACCCGGTTCCAGCCGCGGGAATACATGATCCCGCCGAAGTTGTCCACGAGTGGACGTCGCTCCAAAAGCTTGGATTCCGACTGCTTTTCACCGTGGGTGGCGGGCTGCTTTTCGTAGCCGTTATCGGTGGCAGTGTGGTGAAAGACTCTGTGGGCCGCCACCCACTGGAACCGATGATCTGGCTAATCGCGCAAGTCGGCAGTTACCCGATCCAACGTCATGGTGTCGAGATCACCAAATCGGCGGGCTCAGACACGCTGTGGTTCTGGTGTTTGCATCTCGGCTGGATTCTGGTGGCAGTGGCGATCACCGCGGCATGGACAGTCATGGATCGGCGGCGTTCGGAATACCGGCGCTTGGCCGCTTCGCTGATCGTGTGCGCACGCTTCGGGTTGGCGATGGTGATGATCCTCTATGGGCTGGGCAAAGTGATTCCCGTCCAAATGGCGTTCATGACGCGGCCAGATCACCAACTGCAGTTGGTGGGCGATACCAGTCTGTTCGAGACGCTCTGGGGCTTCATGGGGGCCTCTGAGCCGTACTCCGTGGCGACAGGGCTAGTTGAACTGATATCGGGATTGCTGCTGCTGTGGAACCGTACGCAACTGCTCGGGGCGCTCGGGGCGGCGATGGCCATGGCGCAGGTTTTTGCGCTGAATATGACCTATGACGTGCCTGTGAAGCTGGCTGTCGGCGAATTATTGTTGGTTGCCATCGCTATCACCTCGCCGTATTGGTCGAACCTGATGCGCGTGGTGTTCAATCGCGGTGAGACTCGGCCGGTTGAGCCCTGGCCGCCACTGGGCGCAGATAATCGCTGGTTGCGGCGAGCCGGCGTGGTCGCCAAGTACGGCATCGCCGGATTGTTGCTGAGTTTCACCGCCATGCAGAACGCCGTGGCGTACAACGTCTTTCACACTCCCACCTCGGCTCTGGACGGAGTCTGGCGCGCAACGTCGTTCACCGTCGACGGTCGTGAAGCAACGCTAAATCAGACGAGACCCCAGCCGTGGGTCAATGTGGCGATCGCCGACCGCAACAAGGAGCCACAACTCGGTGTGGTCAGGTTCGCTAGCCAGGTGCCAGCGGGCTACATCACCATCTGGCTGCTGAACATCAACGGGAATCGGCTCGAATTGCGCAAGCGCGAGTCCGATTCGGTCCAAGTCGTGCTACGCGCGACCCAGCCGGACAAGGACCTGCTGGTGCTGACGGGTGAGTTGGACGGTAGGCAGATCAAGGGCACATTTGAACGTCGGTTCATGGAACGCAGCAAGTCGAGTTTCCAGCTTGTGAGCCCCCCGATCCCGTTGGACTCTCTGCGGTAGTCCTCGCCTGACGGCACCAGCGATCGCACAGTTGTCAGGCAGGCTCTGCCACGGCCCGATCGAAAGCGGCTTGCTTCTTTTGCATTCGCCGCACGACGGGCGACCAGCCCATGAGCGTGATCATCGCCGAGTTGAAGATGTTGAACGGGAACTTCATTGGTCTCGTGATGTCGAGGAACAGCACGACGCGGGTTTCCTCGGTGTTGTTCCACACTTCGTGTTCATAGGTGTCATCGAACATCAGCGCCACCCCCTCGTGAAAAGAGGCGGTCTCGTTGCCGACACGGATTCCACATTCACCGTGCCGAGGGACCAAGAGAGGCAAGTGATAGCGAATGACGCCTTGGTAGGGCCCTCGGTGCGGTGGGATCTTCTTCCCCGGTGACAGAATGGAGAAGAACGCTGTTTTCATTCCGGGTATGAACTCCAGGAGCCGAGCCGTATCGGGGCATTCGTTGCATTGTTTGTCGAAACGTTGTCCGTAGATGTAGAAGAAATAGCTAAGCCATTTATCGTCATTTGAAATCGACGCTATCGTCTCGATGATGTCTTGGTGGTTCGGGATGGTCTCCGGCGCCGATAGCAGAGTCTTCAGTTCAGCTTGAACCTTGCTCATCTCGGATGCGACGTGCTCGTGCCATTCGAATTGCGTGGGATCGATGAACGGTGTTGTCTCTACCAGTGAGAATCTCCTGGGGACAATCAAGTTGATCGTCTTCAACCCGAGCGTGATGGTGAGAAACCAGAGGAATTGGAGAGCCGCGGGCGCTTTACTGACGTTGCGGCCCAGCCATTGAATGGAAATCGCTTTGGTAGCTGTGCCGCCGGTGGGTGCAGGCGCATTGACTGTAGCCATGAACTGCTCTCCGATCACTGGGCATTCCGTTGAGCTCGTGATGATGTTGTGGTGAAGCACCTACGCGCGACGACGTTGGCGCCCTTTAGCGGGCTGCCGTCCCCCGGAACAGCGCCTCTTGTGTGTTCGTCGGCGATGCCGCATGAATCACCGTTGGGCGAGTGTATGTGCCCGACGCGGCGTTTTCGTCACAAATGATGAACATCGGCCTGACTGGGTACCGCAGGAGGTACGGCATCGGCCTATAAGTGCATCCATCTGGAAGCGAGACCGGCCAGCTGCTCGATAGCTGGTGTCGGCGCCGACTTCCGAGAGCGGTCAATCATTGGTGCCACTGTCAGAGCCGACGTGGCGATCACTGAACGTGCGCCCGGCGCTATCCGCCCACCATCATCAGGCCGCCATCGACGGCCAGAAGCTGCCCGGTGATGAACCCGGAACCCGGACCGGCGAGAAAGACCAGCATCGGGCCGAGGTCGCGGGCGGGGTCGCCCAGCGCCCCGCCCAACGGGATCATCATCTGCATCTGCTGGTCGATCAACGCGCTCGCGTCGGGGCCGAGGAACTCGCGCAGCCGGTCGGCGCCGGCCGTCTGCACCGCCGGCGCCAGAGCGTTGACGGTGATCTTGTCTCCCGCCCAGGCCTTGGCGGCCGAGCGCGTCCACGCCTGCACCGCGCCCTTGGTCGCGGCGTAGACGGCCGAGATCGGGCTGCCCATAACGGCTTCCGAAGAGCCGAAGTTGATGATCCTGCCGCCCTTGGGGTCTTGCTCCTTCATCACCGCGTAGGCGGCCTGGTTGGTGAGGATGGTCGCCTTCACGTTGGTGTCCAACAAGAACGAGATCTCGTCGACGCCGATGTAGCCGGGGATCCCGGCCTGCCAGAGGCCCGCGGCGTTGACCAGCACGTCGAGCCCGCCCAGGCGTTCGGCGGCCTGCCGCACCATCGCCGAGACGGCGTCGGCGTCGCGCACGTCGCACTGCAGCCAGCTGGCCGCAAGGTCCTCCGGCGGCGGGGTCCGGTGATAGGTGGCGGCGACGTCGGCCCCCGCCTCGGTGAGGGCGCCCACGGCGGCCGCGCCGATTCCGGTCGCTCCGCCGGTCACCAGGATCCGCCGGCCTTGCAGCACGTCTTCCATGCCCGCGAGCGTAACGCCACGGCGAAATCCTGCTCGATTTTTCGCCGTGGCGTTACGCGCGCGAGGCAGCAGGCGTTACGTGCGCACCGCGATCGTCGACAACAGCCCTGCCAGTCGGTCCGGCTGGTCGATCATCGAGAAAGTCCTGGCCCCCTCGATGACCTCCAGGCGGGCGTGGGGGATGGTGGCGGCCAGCCGGACGCCGTCCTCCTGCTCGAAGAACACGTCGTCGGCCGACCACGCGATCAGGGTGGGCTTGTCGAACTCGGGCAGCCGGTCCGCCACCCCCGTCGTCACCTCGGTGCGCATGGACAACGTGAACTGGCGTAGGTCTTCGGCGATGCGGGCGTCGGACAGGCCCGGGCGGACCCAGGCCTCGGTGAGGTCGTCGATGTTGCGGTGGGCCAGCCCGTCGAACGCGCGCTTGCGCGCGGCCGGCAATCGCATAGCCTGGGCGACGCCCCGGAAGGTCGCCTTCGACTTGGCCGCCAGGATCACCGGTTTGAGGATCGGCGGTGGAAAGTGTTCGAACGCATCGCAACTCGTGAGCACCAGCGCGCCGAGCCGCTCGGGGTGGTGGACGGCGACCAGTTGGGTGACGACCCCGCCGGTATCGTTGCCGACGAGCACCACGTCCTCGAGGTCGAGGGCGGCCAGCACCTCGGCGACCATGCCCGCGACACCGGTGATGGTCCGATCGGCGCCGGGGCGCAACGGTTCCGGATGGGCGCCCAACGACCACGTCGGGGCGATGCAGCGCAGCCCGAGGTCGGCGAGGCGTTGGCCGACCTGGCGCCACAGCTCGCCCCCCATCATGTACCCGTGGACGAAGACCACCGGCCTGCCGTTATCGGGTCCGGTTGCTTCGTAATGGATGGTTCCGGCGCTAATGTCGATCGTCGACATGAAGGGCTCCTAATTCGAGTACATTTACAAACAGGCTGTCTGTTCGTAAGTTACCAACAGGGTGTATGGAAAGCAAGAGACGGACTCAGGAAGAGCGTTCCGCGGCGACCCGTGTCGCGCTGATCGCGGCTGCCCGCAAGCTGTGGGGGCTGCGGGGCTATGCGGAGGTGGGCACGCCGGAGATCGCGACCACCGCGGGGGTGACGCGCGGGGCGATGTACCACCAATTCGCCGACAAAGCAACGCTTTTCCGGGAAGTCGTCGAAGCCGTGGAGCAGGACGTGATGGCCCGGATGGGCACCCTGGTGGCTCAGTCCGGGGCGACCACGCCGGCGGACGCGATCCGTGCCGCGGTCGACGCGTGGCTGGAGGTCTCCGGGGACCCCGAGGTGCGCCAGCTGATGCTGCTGGACGCCCCGAGCGTGCTGGGCTGGGCCGGCTTTCGCGATGTCGCCCAGCGGTACAGCCTGGGCATGACCGAACAGTTGCTCACCGAGGCCGTCCGGGCCGGCCAGTTGCCGAAGCAGCCGGTGCGGCCGCTGGCGCACGTGCTCATCGGCGCGCTCGACGAGGCGGCCATGCTGATCGCCACCGCCGACGACCCGAAGCGCATGCGCCGGGAGACGCGCCAGGTGCTGCACCGCCTGATCGACGGGATGTTGAGCGAACCGGATCCGGCGCAGTGAACCTCAGCCGTCAGATCGGCGTAGCCATAAGAACTGCTTGAGCTCGCGTGCGGGCAGGCGAAAATACGATGGGATAGCTTGCAGCACACCAGGACTCATGGGGATTATCTCAGGCCGGTCTAAAGCGAATGTTTGGCCGCGCCAGGTGAGCGTGGCACGGCCGGAGGCAATGACATTTCGGCACCAGTCCACGTCGGCGCCGTACGAGAGCCCGATCACAAATCCATCCTCGTAGGGAAAGGCGCCCACGGGTGTCGCGTAGGCGCGTCCGGATCGACGACCGACGTGCTCGAGAAGCGCATACGGCGAATGGGCCTTGCCCGCCATCGGACGGATGATCTTGTTGTAGGGCTTGAGCAGCGTGGGGCGCAGGCGCGGATTGCGCTGCACGATCTTCGCCAGTGCATAACTCATCAGCAGCCACGCCACCGCGAAAGAGCTCAGCAGGAAGATAAGCCTGAAAGCCACTCTTAACGAATGGGACGTCCGCTCAGTCTGCATGGTCGGAGGCTATCCTCCGGCGTGCGTGGCCGCGGCGGTCAAAGGACTCTCATCACGGGGACCAAGGCCCGTGCCCATTCGGTAGGGCCAACCGATCGGCTACCACGAACCGCTCAGGGCCGGACTGACGGATCACGCCTTCGTTGCCGGCCACCAGCTCCGCTCCCGCAACAGCGTGGCGATGGCGGGAACGGTGAGGGTGCGGACGACAAAGGTATCCAGTAGCAGCCCGCAGCCGATGATGAACCCGGCCTGAACCATCATGTCGAGCGATCCGATCATGAGTCCGAACATGCTCGCGGCGAAGATGAGGCCCGCCGAGGTGATAACGGAGCCGGTGCTGGTGACGGTGCGCAGGACGCCGACGCGCATGTTGCGGGCTGATTCTTCGCGCAGCCGGGATATCACCAGCATGTTGTAGTCCGCGCCGACGGCTATCAGCAGGATGAACGCCAGAAGCGGGACGGGCCACGCGATGGGGTGGCCGAATCCGTATTGGAATACCAGGACTCCCAGGCCCAGTGCGGCGAAATAGTTCAACACCACAGTGCCCAGTAGGTAGACGGGGGCGACCACGGCACGCAGCAGCAGAATCAGGACGACGCCCACGATGAGCAGGGTGGCGGTGGCCAGGCGGGTGAAGTCCGTGGACAGCAAGTGTTGGAGATCGGAGTTGACGGCGGTGAAGCCGGCCACGGAGATGGCGGCGCCGGCCAGTGAGGTGTTGGGCCGGGCGGCGTTCGCGGTGTCGGTGATCGTGCGGTTGAGGGCCATCGCCTCAGCGGAGTAAGGGTCGTACGACGACGTGACGGCGAATCGGGCGGTGCGCCCGTCGGTAGAAATAAAATGCCTTGCCAGGTCACTGAATTGGCGATTCCCAAACGTGGTCGGCGGTAGATAGAAGCCGGAAGCGGCGTCTGATCCCGAGGTGGCACGAGCGGAGTTCTGCAGCTGGGCGGCGATCTGGCTCATGCCGCCCAGCAGTCGAATGTTGCTGTCGGCGAGGGCATGTACCCCGGCGGCCAGTGCCTGAGATCCCGACGCAAGTCGGCTGACGCCGGCTTGCAGGCGATGGATGTTGCCGACGAGGTCAGCGGGGTCGTCTGTGGTGCCGAGCGTCTGCTGCATGGTGGTGGCGGCGTTCTGGAGGTCGGTCAGTGTGCTGGCAAGGGTGGTGGTTTGTCTGAACTGATCGCTGAGATCGCCGACTCGGTCGAAGAATCCACCGTTGCGCAACGTGACGAGCACCCGGGTCTCGTCGCGCAGTTGCGCGCATTGTGGTGTGGTGGCGCACCACGGTGAGGCGTTGAGGCTTTCGACGAGCGGTTCGATGGCCGCAATGGCGGTGGCGGCTTGGTCGGCCAGGGGCCGCAGTCCCGCACCCGTGTGTACCGCTTGATCCACGGCTGGAGCGGTGGCGTTGAGTTGTTGCAGCAGGGGGCGGGCGCCTTGCAGCTGTTGACCTCTGCTCTCGGCTTGCTTCAACAGATCGGTGAGCGGTGTGAGCGCACGCCTCAGCGTGGTGTCGAGTTGACCCAAGCCGGCCGCGAGTTGGTCGGCGCCGTTGGTGAGCTTGGCCAGGTCGTCCCTGTGGGATTCGCCATCGGCGACAGCGCCAGCCATCCTGTCGCCGATTTGCCCGTTCTGCCAGGACAATTGCGCCTGATCGAGGCGGTCCCCTGTCGGGCGGGTGACACCGGAGACGCGAGTGACACCGGGAAGCTGAGCCACCCGCGAGGCCAGCGCGTCGAGGTCGGCGAGGCCCTTGGCGGTGCGCATGTCGGTGCCGGACTGCACCAGCAGGAATTGGTTGATGACAGTGTCTTTGGGGAAGTGCCGATCCAACAGCTGATAGCCGTGATTGCTTGCGGTGCTTCCGGGTTGTCCTTTGCGATCGTCGTAGCTGATCGTCATGGCGGCCACGACGCCGGCCAGCGCCAGCAGCACCACCAGGCTTGCGACCAGCACCGGCATTGGCCGTCGTACCACCATGACGGCGATCGGGTTCCAGTACCGGCGAGACAGGTCGGCGCGGGGCTCGGCGATGCCGCGGCTGGCCGCCAGCGCCAACAGCGGCGGGAGGAGTGTGATGGTGGCCAGGAATCCAATCAGCACCGCTATCCCACAAGCGGGGCCAACGCCCTGGAAGACGCTCAGGCGAGCGAACACCATGGACGCCAGCGCCAAAGCGACAGTGGCCGCGGAAGCCAAGATGACGCGACCGATGCTGCCGCAAGCGTGGATGATGGCCTGTTCTGGGGCGTTTCCATGTCGTCGTTGTTCGTGATAGCGGCTGATCAAGAACACGCTGTAGTCGGTGCCGGCGCCCAACAGAACCGCGGTCATGAACGCGATGGTGAATTGTGATACTGGAACGCCGAATTCACCGAGTGCCGAGAGAACGCCTCGGCCGACGGCCACGCTCGCACCGATGACCAATAGCGGCAGCAGGGCGGTGGCCACCGACCGGTATACCAGCAGCAGGATGAGTCCGATCAAGGCGGCGGTCGCCACGGAGATGAGGAGCAGTTCGTGCTCGCCGGAGCCGATCTGATCACGGAACGTGGCGGCCGGGCCGGTGACGTAGGCGATGGTCGATGACCCGGTGACGACGGAGGAGACGCGCGCGCGCACGGCATCGACCGATTCGGCTGACATGGGATCGCCCAGGGTGCCGACGATCCCGATGGGCAGGAACCACGCCTTCCCGTCTTTACTCACCGCGCGGCTTCTGGTGGTGGGCTCGGCAAGGAGGTCCTGCACCAACAGAACGTGCGTCTTGTCGGCGCGCAGCGCGGTCACGAGTGCGTCGTAGCGTTGTCGCGCGGCCGGGGTCAGCCCCGCGGGGTCTTCCATCGCGATGACGATCGAGGTCTTGGCGCCCCGTTCGTCGAACGCCGCCGCCATCCGGTCAAGCGCTTGAAACGACGCCACGTCACCGGGCAAGAGCTGGACCGATTGCTGACGCACGACGGTCTCCAGCTGTGGGAAGGCGACGGCGAGGATCGCCGCCACGCCAATCCACGTGCCGATCACCAAGGCTTTGCGCCGGACGGCGAATCCGCCCAATGCGGCAAGGCGTGCGCTGTATTCACCGGTGCGCGCAAGCGGCCGATCGGTATGCCCCGGTGGACGTCGGACCGCGTCGACGAATCGTGTCACCGCAGTCCCCTGACCAACGGCCACCCGCTGCGAACAACACCGGCATGGTTCGGTCGGCAGCAGGTCACGCCGATCCCCGAAAAGGTCCCCCGTCTCACAGCTCCCCCTATGATGGTTTGGTGAAGCAATTCACCAAAGCGCTTTGGTGAGATCCTTCACCAAAGCTGGGCGCGAGCGCAAGTTCGCGAGCCGAACGAAAAGAAGGAGCTGGGTCTCGAATGGCAGTGCATCGCGGCCTAACCGCTGATCAGCGGCGTGAACAGCGCCGCGGGCAACTCATCGAGGCCGCGTTCGACACCATCGCCGAGCACGGGGTGAGCAACCTGCGGGTACGGGCGGTCAGCGCGAGCGCGGGGCTCAATGACCGCTACTTCTACGAGAGCTTCCGCGACTGCCATGAGTTACTGATCGCCACTTTCGAAGACCAGTTCAACCGTGCGCTGACGGGGATCATGGCGACGGTCGCGGAGTCACCGCACGAACTCAAGGCGCGCGTTCGGGCCGTCCTCGAGTTCGCTTCCGACTTCATTGACGAAGATCCGCGGCGCCCGCGGCTCCTGATCGAGCTGCAAACGGCAGAGGCGCTCGCCGCCCGGCGGCACGAGGTGATCGGCGTCCTCACTCAGGTCATGGTCGGGCAGGTGCGAGCGCTGCTCGGCGAGGCCGCCGGCGCCGACGACAACATCATGCTGACCGCGTTGACGGTCGTCGCGGGCCTCCTTGAGCTGACCGCCCAGTGGTACCGACACCAAATCGATGTCAGTCAACCTCAGCTCATCGAGTTCATGACCGCCCTCGTCGTGACCACCACGGACATCACCGGCGCGCTTGACCGCCAACTCACGCGCCCAAGCCGCGACGGACACGCTGAAAAGCCCTAGCAGCAGACCGAGCCCGTGCCGGGCAACAGCACCTCTTGCCGATGACCAAGGCCCATCGCGAAAGTCGCGGAAGGATCTACGTTGGTCTCGTGTCCCGCGCGAAGCCCAAGACGACGAGGTTGATCGTTACGGTTCTCGGATTGATCGGCTACGACACGTTGATCAGGCCCGCCATTTTGGACTGGGGCGCCACCGAAGCCGAGCAACGGATGCCATTGGCGGGCGACGAGATAGTCGCCGACGTCATGACTCACCACACGCGGGCACTGACCGTCAACGCGCCGGCCGCCGCGATATGGCCATGGCTTGTGCAGATCGGCGATCGCCGGGCAGGCTTCTACAGCTACGACTGGATCGAACGGTACCTGTTCCCCGGCACCGTGCACTACATCGAGGGGAATCGCTCCGCCACCCGCATCCATCCCGAACTGCAGAAGATCGCGCTCGGCGATCGGATCAACACGGGGTCGTTCGGGCCGATGCAGATCGGCAGTCCGGTGACGGTTCTCGAGCCCGAGCGTGCACTGGTGATCGGAACGTGGGCATTCGTATTGTTGCCGTTGGACGAAAACCGTACCCGGCTGTTGGTTCGCGACCGGGATGCGGGATGGTTGCGGTCACTGGCGCCCCGTCGCTCCGGAATGCTTCGTACGGCGGGTGCGATCATCGACTACGGAATCGGAGAACCGCTGCATTTCGCGATGGTCCGCAAGATGATGCTCGGCATCAAACAACGCGCCGAGGCCCTGCCGGGCCCTGGATGATTGCAAGGCTTTTCGTGGCTGCTCAGCAGGGCCTGGTAAAGAGCGGGATCAAACCCCGACGAGAAGCGCACAGTGGTGTGCCAAACGTCCTATGCGGAAGGGAACAGCGGCCCTAGAACCCGACGACGGCTGAATAGACGATTGCGTTATGGCGCAAGTCCGCCCACAAGGTCTCCTGATCGAAGCGGCTGTTCCGATATTCGACACGATGATCGCTGAGCAGGTGATGGTGGCCGCGGACGTGTCGACGACTTTCCAGGCGGCCAGAGCGCTGGACTTGCTCACCGTACGCACGCCGCTGTTGAAGGCGTCGATGTGGATTCGCGGCCTGCCGGAGCGGTTGAGGGGAAGGGCCGGCCCGACGCCACCGCGACTCGTGATGTCCGAGCCGATCGCTTTGCCGGGCTGGTTGCCGCTTGGTGAACAACCCGACCGCGAGATCGCCTTCGGCGCCGTCGGCAAGTTTTGGCGGCCGGTCATCGAATGGCGTGACGTTGCACCGGCGGACTTCGGCGGCTTCCACGAACCTGGTTGGGGAAAGATCGCCGCAAACTTTTCGGTGTTGCCCTGCGGGCAGGATCACACCGCGCTGAGCTACCAATGCCGAACCACGACAACGGATCCGGATTCACGACGGCGCTTCCTGCGTTACTGGTGGCTGATCCGGCCCTTCGTCGCCCACATCATGCGCGCGACGCTCTGGGCGATCAAGGCCGACGCCGAGGCGGCGACAGCAGACGGGAGTAGATGATGCGCGTCCTGGTGTGTTTCGGTTCCAAGCGGGGTGGTACCGCCGGGTTGGCTGCCATGATCGGTGACGCACTGACCGAGGCCGGGTGTGAGGCCGAAGTGATGGCGGCCAAAGACGTTGGGGACTTCGGCGACGTCGGCGCGGTGATCGTCGCCGGCGGTCTGTACGCCAACAGGTGGCACCACCACGCGCGACGCTTCGTGCGCCGCCACGCGTCGGCGTTACGTGGCTTGCCGGTTTGGCTGGTCAGTAGCGGTCCCCTGGATGGTTCAGCCGAGGAGCACGACATCCCGCCCACGAAGCAAGTCGCGAAATTGGCTGACCGCGTGGGCGCCCGCGGTCATGTGACCTTCGGCGGGTTTCTGGCGCCTGACGCGAAAGGCTTCCCCGCCAGCGCGATGGCGAAGAACAAGGCCGGCGACTGGCGCAGCCCCGCGCACGTGCGGCGCTGGGTCACCACAGTCGTTGCCGAATTGAGCCGGTCCGAGAACGTCGGCCAGACATAGGGGCCGGTCACCGGCGTCGTCGGAGTCACTCGCCATGATCCCGTTGGTGAAGGCGAGCGTGGCGATGGCCTGGTCTTCGACCAGCGCCGGCTCGGGCGCGTTGCACTTTCTCCTTGCTGCGATGGGCCCAGTCTAAAACTGACCGCAGTTGGGCGCGGTCGGTTCTCCGTTGAAGCGGGCGGCGATCCATTGCATGGCCGGTTCACCGTCGACGAGCATCGGCAGGGCGTGGTTGATCACGAGTTTGTTGAGGAATGGCGGCTCCTCGTTGGTGCGGAATTCCACGTCGGCGCCCTGGGCGCACCAGTCGCGACCGAGTTGATTGGCGGCCGTCCAGGGCACCAGCGGGTCGTAGCGGTTGCTGTCGATCAATACCGGGGCGTTGGGCTTGTAGCGCCCGATCCGCTGGTCTTCGAACATGGTGTTGAACGGCTCCTCGTTGACCAGTTGATTGATGTCTTCGGTGAAGTAGGGCTGGATGTGGCGAAACATGAAGTCCAGCAAGGTCTGACCGACGCACTGGCGTGAGACCGATTCGAGCATCGCCAGCCCCCTGGGGGTCATCTTGGAACGGATGACGTCGGCGAACTCCGGATAGGCGGCCATGACGCTGTTGAGCGCGTACCCGACGACACCGACCAGGGCACTGCCGTCCGCATACGGCAGGAGCTCCTTGAGGTTGGCCGGCGGCGCCCCGGCGTAGGTACCCACGATATGGAGGTCAGGAGCATAGGCCGACGCCAGCTCAGCCGCCGACGCCGTCGCACCGCCACCCTGCGAGTAGCCCCAAAAAGCCACCGGCCCATGGGGATCCAGCGAAGTCTTGGGCAGCTTCATGGCGGCCCGGGCGGCGTCGAGCACGGCCTGTCCCTCGGCCACGCGGCCCACGTAGGTGTGCATGGACGTGGTGCCGAGCCCTTCGTAGTCCGTCATCACGATGGCGAAGCCACGGGCAACCATCGTCGCGACGAACAGCTCCTCGTAGTTGAACATGATGTCCCAGCCGCCCGAATAGTGGATGCCCTGGTTGAACATTCGCGAGGGGGCGCACTGATTGCCCTGGCCCTGGGTGCCCGGCGCGTAACTGATCAAGGGACGCGGTCCGCGGCCCGGCCAGTCGTTGTAGGGCTCGAAGTAGGTGCCGGTGACCGCGATTGGGTTGCCCCGGGTATCGGTGCTGCGGTACATGATTCGTGTACCGGTGGCCATGATGGCGCCCAGCTGGCCCGACGGCTCCAGCACCAGTCGGGACGGCTCGGTGCGGATCAGGTCGCCCGGTTGGCCGGGCGGCAATGGGTCGGGCGGCGTGTAGAACTGCGCGTATTGCGGTTCGTCCCCGCCGTCGGCGTGGGCACTGCCCGCATTCGGCAGGCCGGCCAGAGCCGAGGCGATGACCAGTAGGACGGCGAAAGCTCCCCCAACCCGGCGCATCACGGAACGGTAACAATCGGGGGCCGCCGGCGGAAGGGAATTCTCTAGGAGTTCAGAGAATCGGCGCGCCCTAACGATGGTTGGCGGCGAAGAACCGCCAGATGGTGTCGGTGGCGTCCAGGGCCGTCAAGGGCGGGGGATGCGTCACCCGGGAGCCCAACCCGCAGGACACGCGAAGCCGGATCATCGAGCTCACGCGGCGCGGTCGCCGTGCCCTACGTGTAATGCGTTGCAGCGCGGTTGATTTGGAGAGTCGATGGGAGCGGATCCTGGGCCGACGGCGGCTGGCCGAATTGCGCGAGGCGTTGCAGGCGTTGCTCGCCGGTCAGGCCGAGACGGCGGGGGAGTGATGCCCGCCGGGAATTCCCGTGCCTTCAGCGTCGTCGACGGCTTAGGCTGACCCAAGACAGTGACAGGAGTCCGCCGTGCCCATCTTCATGGTCGAGCGCAACTTCGCCGAGGACTTGGAACCGAGCCTCGAGGTTGCCGACGGTATCAACCGGATCAACGACCTGGAGGGCGTTCGCTGGATGTATTCGTTCCTGTCGGCGGACAAGCGGAAGACGTACTGCCTCTACGAGGCGCCGTCGCCGGAGGCCATCAGGTCCGCGGCCGCCCGCGCGGGTCTGCCCGCCGACGCCGTCGTCGAAGTGAAAGACCGCATGATGCCGGACGGGGCCCTGTCCGACATCTGACGCGGCGCTACCCCAGGAGTTCGTGATCTGCGGCGTACATCGCTGCCTGTGTCCGGTTGGCCGCCCCCGTCTTGATCAGGATGTTGCGCACATGGTTGGCCGCAGTGTTGGTGCTGATGAAAAGGCGCTCGCCGATCGCGCGGTTGCTCAACCCCTCAGCCAGCAGCCGTAGCACCTCGACCTCCCGTTCCGTCAGACCGTCGGGCCCCACGGGAGGCGCGGTGAGCACCGAATCCGCCAGGTCGACGACCCGGGTCTGGCCGATCGCACCGGCGATGGCGCGCGCCTCCCCGGCCAGGCTCCGGGCATCGTCGGCGTGTCCGCATGACGCGGCGAACAACGCGTGCCGGGCCAGCGTCTCGCTGATGTGGACCACCGAACCCATCCGCCGGTCCATCTCGATCGCCACGGCGAAGTGACGGTCGGCCGCCGCGTGGTCCCCGCAGAGCGCCGCCATGCGGGCCAGGTACCGGTCCGCGCTGCCGAACAGCGCGACGAACTGCCCGGCCACCAGGTTCTTTCCGGCGTACCGCCCGGCGAACGGGCGCAGCGTGCGGACCGCGTCGAGGCGGGTAAGCCGCAGCGCAGCCTCGACCATGAACGCGAGCTCCATCGGCCACTGCGCATCCTCGAGGCGCTCGCCCAGGTTGCGGTTGAGCAGTTGGTCGAGCGCGCGGGTCATGCCGCGCTCGCACTGCAGCTCGGTGTACAGGGCGAGCAGCCCGGGCACCCAGCGGCCGGCAAACGTCTCGCTGCCGTCGATGAACCCGCCGAACCTCTTCAAATCGCCGGTCTCGCGGCGGATCATGAACATCTGGACCCCGTTGGAACCCTCGGTGTCGTCGGCGCCGAACAAATCGCCTGTGCGCAAGGCGATGTCGGCCCATCGTTCGGCGCCGGGGAAGTCGCCGCGCAGGTAGGCCAGCGCCTGCTCGATGCACGCGCCGACGAAGCCGAAGGCGGGTTGACCGCAGCTTTGTGCCGCTCGCCGCATGTCGGCGGTCGCGGCGGCGAGGCCTTCAGGCCGGCCGGCCAGGTAGCTGACCTGGGCGTGGAAATGCGATGCCGCGCCCAATGACTCGTAGTCGCGGCGCGATAGCGCCATGCGGGATACCTCGGCCGCGCGCTCGGCCTGAATCTCACTCATCTCCGGGGTGAGGCCCTGCCACAGGCTGGTTTTCAGCGTGTGCAGCAGGACCGCCGGGTCGCCGCCGGCCCGCGCGCGCTCGATGGCGTCGGCGCCGACCTCGCGCGCCCGCGGCGCCTCGCCGGCGAAGGCCAACGCCCGGCCGAAGCTGCCGAGCGCCTGCACATAGCGCGGGTCCTCCGCGCGCAGCCCGCACGACTCCAGAGCCGACGCCAACAAGTCGGCGGCCTTCGAAGTCGATTGGCCCGGGCGCCAATTGGCATCTTCGTAGCCGACGGCCGCCTCCAGGCGCATGAGCGGGTCGTCGGTCGCGCCGATGCGCTCGTAGATGGCCCGTGCCCGCGCGAACGAGCCGCCGCGCACGTGGTTGGCGGCCGCGTCGAGCTGCAGCCTGGCCCGCTCGGCCAGGTTGAGCTCGGGAAGCGACGCTGCCCGCTCGAACCACTTGGCCGCGTCCTCATAGGCCAGGCTCTGCTCGGCCATCCGGGCCGCCTGACGCGCGTACCGCAACGCCTGCTCGTGGTAGCCCAGCACGTGCGCGCGCAGGTAGTGGTTGGCCAGGCGCGGAACGAGCGCCGGGTCGCCGCGGCCCTCGAGGGCCTCTGCGGCGCGCGCGTGCATGACCCGCAGCCGCGATGCGGCCATCCCGCCGAGCACCGCTTCCCGGGTCAGCGCGTGCACGAAGGCGAACTCGCCGTCGGAGTCGTGAACGGCGCGCACCAACCCCACGGCCTCGGCCGAATCGACAGCCGCCAGCGTTCCGGCGGGCTCCGGCCCGCACGTCGAGATCAACGCCGGCAGGTCGAACGTCTGGCCCAGCACCGCCGCCTGCTCGATGACCGCACGCACGCCTGTGCCCAGTCCGGCGAGGCGGCGGGCGATGGCGTCGCCGATCGACGCGGGGACGGTGTGCTGCGTGCCCAACGTGGCGAGGCCGCCGCGGATTTCGAGCTCGTTGACGAGTTCGGTCAGGAAGAACGGATTGCCGCCGGTCCTCTCGCGCAGCAGGGCGGCGGCCGTGCGCGCCGACGCGGGGGCGAGTTGCTGTGTGCGCGCCACGAACTCGGCGATCGCCTCCGTGTCCAGGCCCGCCAGGTCCAGCCGCCGCACCCCGTCGAATCGGTGCAGTTCGGCCAGCCGGGTGGCCAGATCGGCGGACCGGTCGGGCTCGGTCGTGCGGAACGTGACCACCACCAGCGCGCGCACATCGGCGCACCCGACCAGCACGTGCTCGAGCAGCGCGAGCGTGGGAAGCTGCGCCCAGTGCAGGTCGTCGAGGATGAGCGCGATCGGTCGATCGACTGCCAGCCGCCGCAGGAAGCCGGTCAACGCGTCGAAGAGGGCGTGCCGCTGCGAACCGGCGTCCGGGGCCGGGCCTGCGGCGGGCAAATGCCGAACCACGTGCGACGACAGCCGCCGCAGCTGCGGCGCCGCGTCGCCGAGCGCTTCGGCCATGGCGCCCGGCGGACCGGCGATCAGCAGCCGATCGAGCGCTTCGGCGAACGGCGCGTAGGGCAGATCCTCGTCGGCGGTCGAACTACCCACCAGCACCGCGACGCCGTGGTCGTGCAGCGTTCCGGCCACCTCCGCTGCCAGGCGCGTCTTACCGGCCCCGGGCTCGCCCCCGACGAAGATCGCCTGGCGATTGCCCCGCTCGACCCGCTCCCAGGCCTGTTCGAACACCGCGAGTTCCGCGTCGCGACCCACGAGCGGACCCCGGCGACGAGCGATCAATTCGGCCGGGAGCGGGGGCGGCACCCACTGCGCCATGGTCTCAAGGTAGCCGCGGCGATCGGGACGGGTCGATAGTCAGTTCTGACTATCGACGGCCACGCCCGCGTCAGCGTCGTGCCGCCCGGTGGCGCGCATACTGTGCGTCTGAGGCGCTGTTGTCGGGAGGGCACTTCGTGATCACTCGAGACGTCGATGCGAGCGCGGTGGCGGACCTGGCGCTGTGTCCGCCGCGGGCGGCGTTGGCCGCCACCGTGGACGACGAGATCGTCGTACTGCCGGCCACCGTCAGGCTGGACGAGCCTGCCGATCCCGCGTTGTCGCCGCGCATCGTCCGAATCCCGGACGGCGGTCCGGAGCTTGCCGATCGCAATGTCGTCGTGGTCGCCGACGACGGTCCACAGTGGTTCCGGCTGCGTTCGTTGGCCGTCCGGGGGACGGCCGAGGCCATCGGAGATCGCACCTATCGGGTCGTGCCCACGCGGGTCGTTGCCTGGGACTACGGCTCGCTTCGTGAGGTGCCGACACCGCCGACACCGCCGGCTCCCGCGCGGGCATCCGCTTCGGTGGCCGACGGGCACGACGCTGTTCGCCCCACCCGGTCTCCGAATGTTGAGGCGGCCGTGCGCAATTCGTGGGTCATGCTGCTGGCCACCCGCTCGCCCAAGGGCACACCATTCGCGGTTCCGTTGTGGTTCGTCGCGCACGGTGGCCGCTGGTATGCCACCACCTCTGCGTCGTCCTGGACGGTGCGCAATGTGCAAGCGTGCCCGCAGGTCGCCGTGCTGCTGGGCGGCGAGGGCGGGTCAAGCGCCGCGCGGCTGCTGGTGCGGGGACGGGCCAGGGCCGTGCGGGGCGTGCCGCCGCCGGCGGTGCTAGCCCGAATCGCCTGGCGCTACTACTTGCAACCGCGGTTCGCGGTGGACGAGTTGGGTCATATGCGGCTGTGGGCGCGGCGGATGCGGTATTACACCCAGTCCAGTCCGGCGTACGTGGTCATCACACCGGAAGCGGTAACCGAATGCCGGGTCCCGTAGTCGCTCTCCGGTTTTCGCGACGCCAATGTGCTACGGCGTCTTCAAGAACACGTCGTTGAGCGTGACGGTGCGCAGGTTGCGCTCGCGGATGAAGTCGACGAGTTGGGGATAGACGTGCGTGACGGGCAGGTGGTTGAGGTGCCCGATGACGATGGCCTGCGGGGTGAAGTACTGGTCGGCCATCTGCACGATGTAGTCCTCGGTGATCAACGTCGAATCCGACAGCGATCCCGACCATATCGTCGGCACCGTGTAGCCGAGATCGGCCGTGTGGCCCGCGGCGCTGGCTCACTGAGATCAAGGGGGAATACGACCCGGGCAACGTTTTCCACAAGGCCGGAGAGGTCGGGACCATAGTCTCTATACAGTCCAGCCGGCGAATGGTCCTCTTCAAGTGGGCAGATTCATCGAGGGAGAACCACCAGGGGGATCTATGCACTGCGCGCCGGCGATCGTCATAAGCGCGTCGAGTACCGTGCGCCAGGGCCTTCAGCAGCTTAAGCACGCCGCTATTCATGCCAGCGTGGTCCTCGTACGAGAGTACGACGGCGACGTCCTTTACTACTTGCTGAGCGCGGGGGACTTACGCGAGCGTCTATCGCATGCCACCGCGGCTGGCGATGTGGCAACGGCGATCGATTTGAGCCGCCGCTACCAACCGGCGCGGGCGGGTCAGTTGAGCCGTGCAGTGCCGCCGGGCAGCGTGGCGCTGGAGGGCCGCCAGGTCATCGGAATCATGGTTGACGGTAACGCTGACGGGGACCTCCCGGATGGTGGGTGGGAAGATGTGGCTGCGGCTTGGCCTCCAGCCAACGAGCAGCGGCCGCCTCCGGGTTACGCGCCGCCGGTGACTCGCGGCGGGATCCCTACGGGAGGTCCGGCATTTGCTCCTGAACCGGCGAAAGAACCGGGCCCCCTGATCACCCGTGGCCATATTAAAGTACGAGGACTGGATTCCGTTGGGATCGAGTCTGATTCATCGGCGCAGCCGACAGAACACGGTGCCACCGGGTCGCCATCAGTGCCCAGCCTCTTCCGCGCCTACCCTGACGTCACCGCGCCCGGCCAGGTCGGCGGGGGACAGAGGTTCGCCCTCAAGGTTGGATTCTCGGAGGAACCGTCCCCGTCGATGGCGGTGTACGGTCCACCGACTCCGGTCATCGTCCTCGCCGGTACGCAACCCGAATTCGTCATCCAAGTCACCGGGTTCGGCTTCACTTTCCCCGATGGCATACAGCAAACTCTCGTCGTCGACCGAGAAGATCTGAAGAGTCGGCGCGTCACGTTCACAGTGCAGGCCGACCCGATAAAGGAAGCCGCGCCACGCTTCCTCGAGGTGAGTTACGAATTCGAAGGAGCCGTTGTGGGCCGAACCTGGGCGCAGGTGCGGGTGATGCCCGGTTTGGTCGAAGAGACCGATACGCCGGCGTTGATCGGCGGCAGCGGAGTTGTCAGTTCTGCGCCGGGTCAGCAAGGTCCACATCTCACGGTGGACATCTTCAGCAATCAGGGTCACCCAGAACTGAAATGGCTATTCCACTGCCCCTACGCCGATATTGGGCGCCCCGACGCGGTGACCACCACCCTGGGAAACGACTCGGCTCAGTCGTTCGCGGTGCAACTGATGAGGCAGGTGCCTAGCACTCCCCCGGGGCCGTCCCTGGAAGCCACGATGCATGGCGCCGGGGACCAAATCGCCGATGCGATCACGCCTGAATTCTGGCCGATATTCGAAGAGGTATGGAAGCGTGCGCGCGCCGCTAACGAACCGCCCCGGCTGCAATTCACGACCACCGAACATTGGGTCCCGTGGGAGCTCGCGTGGGTCGACCGGCGGCGCCTGCGTGAACCCGATAGCCTGCTGCCCGACTGTGAGGGCGCCACCCTGGGTCAGCTATGGGAGGTGAGCCGGTGGACCCCGCCCACCAGTTACCAGGCAACCGGTTCACTGCCCGCGTCCCCGCCCGCGCCGGTCATCGAGGCCGATGAGATGGCCGTCATCGTGGGCAACTACCACGGCACTCCGGGGGTCGCTCAGCTGCCCATGGCCGTGAAAGAGGGTGACGACATCGCCGCGGCCTACGCCGCTCTGCGGTTGGAGGTCTCCGACACGGACGTGACGGCCCTGATGCAGTGCGCTTTGCAGCGCGGCGATGCACCGTTTCATCCGACGGTGATCCATTTCGCCGGACATGGCCAGACCGACGTCAACAACCCGCAATTCACCGGCTTGGTCCTGGCGAATGGAAACCGGTTGAATCCCTTCGAGATCCGCGGATTCCGTCTCGTAGAGCAGGAACAGCCTTTCGTGTTTCTCAACGCGTGTGAGGCGGGCGTCGGCGGTGAAACGATGTCCGATCTGGGCGGACTGGTTGGCGCTTTCCTTGCTGAGGGGGCGCGCGGCTTCATCGCACCGCTGTGGAAAGTCGACGATGTCGAGGCTCGCGAAATCGCAGTGGACTTCTACCGCCGCACGTTTGTCGACGGCCAAACGGTGGGTGAAGCGATGCGCGAGATCCGTCGGCGCTTCACCCCGGACTCGCAGTCGGCGACCGCGCTTGCCTACGTGTTCTACGGCAACCCGGGTCTTCGGTTCCAGCGGACTACCCGATGAGCGATCTCAACGGCAGCACCGACCGCATCGCACTAGGCCCGGGGATTTTTGTCCAGGCTCCGGGGCTTGTGGGCACCGTGGAACTGCTGGAGCCGAGGTTGCTGGGCACCCGCGCCGGTGAGGAACGCGCCACCGCTGCACTGAGCTCTGCCCTCGAGCGGCAGCAGTTCACCACGATGCACTCACTCGAGATCAACGCACAACCCGTGATAGGCCCCGCGGCGCCTGTTCGCCGCGGGCCCGACGAGCGGCCATTGTTGAGTATCGAAGTGCCCGACATCGGCCCCGAGCAGCCTCAAGTGGCGATGCTCGCCGACGAGCAGGGCATTATCACTTGGCATTTCGCACAGACAAGCGCGGTGCCTGGAACCGTACAGTTCGAGGTACCGGCCGATACCGTCACCACGGGCCCGACCGCAGCGACCGGTGAACAGCGTGGCCTGGTGTACATGATTGGGAAGAAGCTTTTGTCGGTGCTGGTTTTTCCGCTAATGGCGGCCGGGGCACAGGCGTTGGCCGAGCATCTCGCCAAGAGCTGGGAAGAATCGCATCGCAAAGCTGCTCTACGGTTGTTCAGCGGTCCCGATGATTGCGCGACGGTCACCCCGGTGGAGGCGCAGTCCTGGGATCGGCTTGCGAGCGGTCCCGCGCTGCTGTTCATTCACGGCACGTGCAGCACCAGCCAGGGCGGCTTCGGTGCCCTGGACAGCGGTGTCTGGGGTCAGCTCAACTACCGCTACGGCGGCCGGCTCTTCGCCTACGACCACCCAACCCTATCGGTGGACCCGCTGGCGAATGTGGACGCGTTGGCGGGTCTGATTCCGCCCGGCATGCGTTTCGATGTCGACATTATCGCGCACAGCCGTGGCGGCTTGGTGGCCCGCACAATCGCCTGTGCAGGAAATGACGGTTCATTCCCATTGCATGTCAACAAGATTGTGCATGTTGGGGTGCCAAATGCGGGTACCGCGCTGGCCAACGTCGAACGGCACAGCCAGTTCGTCGACAGGCTCTCGACCTTGCTCAACCTTGCGCCCGACGGCCCGCTGTCGGTGGTGGCCGACATCTTGGACGGTGTTCTTACTATCGTGAAAATTATCGGTTGCAACGGAATTGGGTCTCTTCCCGGTTTGCACGCAATGGACCCGGCGAGTGGTTGGTTAAGCGCGCTCGGCGCAAAGCCTTTTCCCCCCTTCGCCGGCTATGCCATCGATGCAGACTTCGAGCCCGTTGGTGGCCTGCTCAAGCTCGTGCGTGTGCCAGACGGCATCGCCGACCTCGTGTTCGGCTTAGCCCCAAACGACATCGTTGTACCCGCCGGCGGGGTGTATGACGCGGGCACCGCGCTCGGCTTCCCGATCCCTCGCGAACGAACAGTGTCGTTTGCGAAGGACGAACATGTCTGGCATTGCGCATATTTCGGGCAACAAAAGACCGGTTCGGCGCTGCTCCGGTGGCTTCCGACAAGGCACGAAAGGATATCGACTGCCTGACGAGATTGCACTCCGGGCAGCCGGTGTTCGCCGTAGTGGGGGTCCGTGATCGGAGAGCAATCGAAAAACTCATGACCGCTGGTTGACGCATCGAGAGGAGAGGATCCGGATGGTGAAGAAAGCTCTCTGCGTAGGGATCAACGATTACCCCTACGAAGGTAGTGATTTGAATGGATGTGTGAACGATGCCAAAGGCTGGGCGAGTTTGCTCGTTGAGCATTACGGTTTCGCTCAAGACGATGTCAAGCTGCTGCTCGACGCCGACGCTACCAAGGCCAATATCATGGCGCACCTCGAAACCATGGTGACGAAGGCGAAGCCGGGAGACGTGTTGGTATTCACCAATGCGTCACACGGGACGTATGTCGCAGACACCAGCGGTGACGAGGAAAAGTATGACGAGGCTCTATGCCCATATGACATCCCAGACAATCTCATTGTCGATGATGAGCTGCGCGAACTGTTTGCCAAGCTGGCGGAAGGCGTGCGCCTGACGGTAATTTCGGATTCTTGCTTTTCCGGCACGGTCACGCGCGCTGCGGTGTCCGAGATAATTCCCGGTTTGACCACACCCGATGACCGCCGCGTGAGGTTTCTGAGTCCGGCGCTGATGGGCAGGGCGGTCTTGCAAAACCCATGGAAGGCAACGCCGAAGGCACGGACAAAGTACCCAGAATCGTCAATGAAGGACGTCTTGCTGAGCGGCTGCACCGACAAAGAATATTCGAATGATGCACTGATCAACGGGGCATACCACGGTGCAATGTCCTATTACGCGCTGGAGACTATTCGGGAGGCTGATTACGACATCACTCTCCAACAGTTGGTTACGAGACTCAATTATCTTCTCGCGGAAAACGGATACAATCAGCATCCGCAATTAGAGGGAAAGGCGGCCAACAAGAAGTCGCGCATCTTTGCAGGATAAGCGCAGCCGCAGCACCGAGGAGTTGCGTCAACGCTCTGGATGCGGAGAGCGGGGATCGCTCGACATACCGCGTGACACCTGCTTTGAATTCCGCAAAACCACCGCGGTGGTCCCGAGACCGCGACGATTTCGCGGTGGCCCGGACCAGCGGAAGCGATTTCGACGAGGCCCGAAGTCGCCGGCGCCGTTCAGGTGCTCGCCCTGACGTAGGCTTCTGCAATCGGTCATTTGTTTCGGAGGGGCCGTGAGGGCACATACCGTTAGCTGGCGGCGGGTCATGCTCGTCCTGGCTGTCGCGGCAGTCGTGGTCACCATCGTCGTGGTCGTCGTGCGTCTCGTGGTCAAGCCCACTGGAAGTTCAGCACCGGTAATGGCTCCGGCGAAGACGTCGGAGCCGGCACGTAGTACGTCCACGTCGGTCCAACCCGGAGCTCCCACGTCCCTGCAGACTGCGGCTGTGTCTCCGCCACCGCCGGGCTTTCCCGACTTGGATGGGTTCACTGACGTGTCCCGGGACCACGATGTGTCGCGCCTCTATCCCCTTGCAACGTTTACCAGCCCTATGGGCTTGCAGTGCGCGATGTGGAGCAACCGTGGAAGTACGGCAGCGGCCTGCTTTGGAGAGATGCCAGGCCTCGATCACCCAGCAAATCATGTCTACGCGGGGGACTATCAGGCGTACTTCGACCAGAACTCCTCGCCCGGCGCCGACCAGCTGAACGGGAAGCCCTTGGCATCGAGCGAGAAGGTGATCTTGGGTGCGGGGGGATATCTGATGGGCGGCGATCAGATCACCTGCGGTGTGCAAGGCGTTGTCGTCGCGTGCATGCTGATCAGAGACTTTCGGCAGAACCACGGCGACACGACTGCGCAACGGCACGGCTTCGTCGTAGGCCCAGACAAAAGCTGGACGTTTTGAGTAGGTTTACCCGCCTGCGGCACACAGCAGATTCGGGAGATTTACTCACTTCTCGACGACGGGTAGCCGGATGTGCCTTCGAACCGGCTTCCACCGAGCAGCGGTGACATAAGGCTCTAGCCCTCCCTGCAGTTGTGGTTCTTCGATTGACGCATGCCATTTGAGTGACAGATCTAGGGAGGGACCATCATGGCGGAAAAGACAGCCAAGAAGGTCGCATCAGCACGACACACCGGCGACGGATCGAAGAGCACCACCGAGCGAGCTGCGGCCAAACACCCACCACCAGCGCGGCACACCGGCAACGGATCGAAGAGCGCGACAGGGCAACGCGCGGCCAAGCGCCAACCACCAGTACCGAAGTCAAACTTGGCACCCCGGCGGTCAACGGCGCCCCTCGCACCGCCTATCAAGGCCAGGGCGGCTCTCGCCGCGAGGGCGTTGCCCGAGCTGCCACAGCCGGTACGAGGTGACAAGATCAATCTGGGGATAGTCGCCGGGTCCGACGGACCTACCGGCTGGCTCGGCGCGGGGGCCACCGACCTCTGCGAGATATCACCCGGTGGCCAGGTTGCTCTGGCGGGCGATACGTTCACGGGAAACCGTTGTAGGGAGGGAGATTGGAGCCCATCGCTGGGCCTGCATGTCAAGCCGGGCACACTTGGGGGCAAAGTCGAATTCGACCATTCTTTTGGCTGGTGCAGCCTCTACGCCGAAGGTTGGCCGCCAGGAGGCAGTCAGCTGCCGGCCGGTACGGTCCAGGTGTTCGGCATCGACTACGCCTTGATAACGAGGACAGTGGACGATCTCATTCCGATTGATTCGCGTCTGGTACGAATCGACCCAAACAGGGGATACTGGCCGACTGTTCCCGGGTCCTTGAGGGATGCCGGCTGGGAGGGCGGCAATCAAACCCAGATCAGCGGGTGCCAAGCGCCCGACGGTTGGGTGTACATCGTCGCCGACGGGTTCGCGCGTGACCACACCGTGCGCCTCTACCACTGCCATGCGGAGCACTTCGAGGACCGGAACATGTGGTGGGCCTGGGGTAAGAAAGACGGCATATGGCAGTGGGATGTCGACCCGGAACCCCTGAGCGGCGACATATTCGGCGAGTTAAGCCTGCGCATCATCGAAGAAAAGTTCGTGCTGTCCGGGTTTAACGCGAGGACAGGGTGTACCGAAGTTCGGGTGGCTGACGATGTGACGCAGGTATTGGCGCGGGACACACCCATGACGGTCGTTGCGGACCCGATCTCAATTCCGAACAACTACGGCGGCTACATCGTTCCCGGCTCTACCCTGGACCAGGCGCTCATTTTGGTGAGTCAGTGGTGCCCGGGCGACTATCCATACAGAGTGCAAGAGTTCGTCGTCAATCTCAATCGTTGACCCCACGTCAGTGCGCAGCTGGGCGTTGAGGCGCTTGCTCGCAGATCGGTAACTTGCCGTGATGAGTCTGAGGCGGTGCGCCGACGTATCGCATTGATGCCAACGTTTGTGAACTGACTGTGCCCGTTGGGGAGTTGATTGGTTTCACCTCCGCGGTCATCCCTCCGGGATCCAGGTGCGGCCTTGGCTCATCCGTCGAGCGGGTCGGTGACATCAAAGCGTCGCCATACCGCACAGCGCCGTTGAGATCCGCTAACGACGGCGCAGCGACGGGAGGGACTCACCCATCGCTGGGGACGTCGGGTAGGTCGCTGTCGTTGGGGACGTCGGGTAGGTCGTCGTCGTTGGGGACGTCGGGTAGGTCGCTGTCGTTGGGGACGTCGGGAAGGTCACTGTCGCTGGGCATGTCGGCTGCACTAACCATAAGAACCATCGTAGGGGCCGAGTGAACCGCACGTTGGGCTTCAACGTGCGCTGAGGCAAGCGATTCTCGACGTAAGACGCTGTTCGGTGCTTGCAGCTGAGTTACCCGGGAAGGTGGCGGACCACGGCGATCGACAGGCCCTGGCTCGTCGGCCCACTCGTCGAGGGAAAACAGCCATCGCACCCTGTCGGTCATGATGCCCGTGGCGGGGCCGTGAAAGCGCGTGCACTGCCGGTACCTGACGGCCGTGAATATCGGAAACCGTTGTGGATCAAGGTTATCGGGGCGCATCCACGCGCCCTCCCAGACCTCGGCCAGGTGCAGAGCCGCCGCGGCCTTTCTCAGCTCCTGGCGATCGGTCGCCGATCTGCGCGCAAGAGCGCGATCGGGGGGCACCTTCATGCCACGCTTGATGAGCGCCTCGCCGGTATCCCCCGACCTTACGGCGTCTTCAAGAACACGTCGTTGAGCGTGACGGTGCGCAGGTTGCGCTCGCGGATGAAGTCGACGAGTTGGGGATAGACGTGTGTGACGGGCAGGTGGTTGAGGTGCCCGATGACGATGGCCTGCGGGGTGAAGTACTGGTCGGCCATCTGCACGATGTAGTCCTCGGTGATCAACGTCGAATCCGACAGCGATCCCGACCATAACGTCGGCACCGTGTAGCCGAGATCGGCCGCGACGGCGTCGACGGCGGCGTTGCGCTTCGCGTAGGGCGGCCGCCAGTACGGCTTCGCGCCGATCCCGTACGTCTTCTTGAGGAATTCGTCGTTGCGGGAGAGCTGTTGGGCGATTTGGTCTTTCGGGAGCGTCGTCAGGTCGGGGTGAGACCACGTGTGGTTGCCGAGCTGGATCTGCCCGCTGTCGACCAGGGGCCGCAGCATCTCCTTGTTCTCGGTCCAGGAGTCGTAGGTGCCGTTGACGAAGTAGGTCAACCGCACCCCGGTGTCCTTGGCGAACTGGGTGTACGCGCGCACCACCTCGCTGTTGACGCCGTCGTCTACCGTCAGTGCCAGCAGATCGCCCTCGCCGGGGATCTTCATCAACGCGCCGCCGCCGGGCAGCGGGATGCGGGCGTCGGGCGGTGGAGGCGGTAACAGGGCCGTCGGGGCGGCGGGACCGGATACCGCGACCGAAGCCGGCGGTACTTGGGCGAACGTCCGCGGCTGCGGGTCGACCACCAGGCGGGCGGCGCCCACGCCGGCGACGACCGACGCGGCGAGCGAACCCAGGAATTGACGGCGGTTCATCTCGGGGCGCGGGGCGGGACGGGCTCGACGTGGACCGCGGCGCGGTGGGCACCGAGCCGACCCGCGGAGGGGTCGCCCGTCATGCGGAACATCGCAGCCATCAGCAGCGAACCGTACCACTAGCAGGGTGAATATGTCGGAGGCGTTACGGGTGGGTCAGCTGTGAATTTTGTTAACTAACGTGATTCGCCACGGTAGGGCGGCAGCAGCACCGGTTCGGCGTCCGGCGTGCCCAGCGTCGAGGCCAGCCACGGCAGCGCCGCGGTGAACGCCTGCGCGGCGAACGGCCAGTCGTGCTTTCCCGGCTGACTGACCACCGCGCAGGCGATGCCGTTGGCGCTGGCGGCGGCGCACAGCGCGTTGGCGGCGGCGTCCTGACCTTCCGGGTTGGCAGCCGGGTCGGTGGCGGGAGCGCCTCCGGTGCTGTTGGCTTCCTCGGCCACGTCGCGCGGCTCCGACGACCCCGGGACGTCGAACCAGCCCGACAGCCCGGTGTAGCGACCATGCCGCGCGATCACGGTAAGCGGGTCGAACGCGGCCCAGGCGGCGTGGTCGCCGCCGAACAACTTGGCGATCGTCTGATCCCTGGGGCCGACATTGGGGCTGCGGTCACCGGCGATGTCGACGAACGCGCTGAACAGCTCCGGGTGCATGACGGCCAGGTCAACCGCGCAGGTCCCGCCCATCGACCATCCCGCGACGGCCCAGTTGGCGCGGTCGGCGCTGACGCCGAAGTTCGACACGATGAACGGCACGATGTCCTTGGTCAGGTGGTCGGCGGCGCTGCCTCGGCTGCCGTTGACGCACTCGGTGTCGTTGTCGAACGAACCGGTGGGATCGACGAACACCAGGACCGGGGAAAACCCGTGGTGCGCGGCGGCGAAGTTGTCGATCGCGGTGAAGGCCCCGCCGGGACCCAGCCAGTCGCCGGGGGTGTTGAAGGCGGAGCTGATCATCATGACCGCCGGCAGCCGAGGCGGCGGATTGCTGTTGAACCACGCGGGTGGCAGGTAGACCAGTTCCCGACGGTGGGGGAAGTGCGAGGCGTTGTCGTCGATGTTGACCGGCACCACCACGCCCTTGCTGGGCCTGGTGCCGGCGACCTGCATCTCGGTGACCCGCAGCCGGTCGACCTCGTTGGGCAACGGCCCAGAGGTCAGCTGATTCCACGCGGCCAATGCGGTGGGGAAGTAGCCAACCCACCCGTTCAGGGCGAGCCCCGCACACAACACGCACAGGGGTATGGACAGCGCCGCCAGTGCCCGGCGCCACCAGCGTGCACCCGGCCAGCCCACCAACACCACCGCGGCGGCCAGGCCGGTCAGCGCGATCCAGACCCACAGCGCCGTCGGCGCCGGGTCGCCGGCCACGCCGAGCGACGTGATGTACCAATACGCGAGCGCGGTCACCGCGACGGCCGCGACCAGGGCCGCAGGCAGCACCCGCTTGAGCCAGGTCCGCGCACGCCACTGGATCGCGATGATCAGCAGCAGCAACGTCAATGCCTGCACGGCCGGCGGGAACCAGCCATGCAGCAAGGACAGTCGTCCGAAGAATTGGTCCAACGGTCGTTGCCTTTGCTGAGTCGCTGCGCGGGGGCGGACCCGTGGTCATTTCGAACGCGGTGGGTCGAGGACAACTATCCCACACCGGCCCCACCCACCCGGCCGCCGTCGCGGCGTGTGGGCGCGGCCTTCTAGGCGTTCGTCACGCTGGTGAACGAGCGCAGCCGCAGGCTGTTGGCGACGACGAAAGCGCTGGAAAAGGCCATCGCCGCGCCCGCCAGCATCGGATTCAGCAGGCCGAGCGCGGCGAGCGGGATGGCGGCGACGTTGTAGCCGAAGGCCCAGAACAGGTTGGCCTTGATGGTGGCCAGCGTCCGCCGGGACAACCGGATGGCGTCCACGGCGGCGCGCAGGTCGCCGCGCGCGACGGTGAGGTCGGCGGCCTGGATCGCGACGTCGGTGCCGGTGCCCATGGCCACCCCGAGGTCTGCGGCCGCCAGCGCCGCGGCGTCGTTGACGCCGTCGCCGACCATGGCCACGACCTTGCCCTCGGACTGCAGCCGCTTGACGGCGGCGACCTTGTCGGCGGGCATCGTCTCAGAGATGACCTCTCCGATGCCGAGCTGGCCGGCGATGCGGTTCGCGACGGTCCCGTTGTCACCGGTCAGCAGGATCGGCGTGAGGCCAAGCCGCTTGAACTGCCGGACCGCTTCGGCGCTCGTGGGTTTGACCGTGTCCGCGACGACCAGGACACCTCGGGCGCGGCCGTCCCAGCCGACGGCGACCGCGGTCTTGCCCTCCGCCTCGGCCCGCGCCTTGCCCGCAGACAGTGCGGCGTCCAGGGGCTCGCCCCGCTCGGTCAGCAGGCCGGCGCGGCCGACCACGACGCTGTGGCCGTCGACGACGCCCCGCACACCGCTGCCCTCCAGGCTGGCGAAATTTTCGGGTGCGGGCAGGGCGCGCAGCTCGGCTCTGGCCGCCCGGGCGATGGCCTGCGCGATGGGATGTTCGGAGGCGTCCTCGAGCGCCCCGGCGTAGCGAAGGAGCGTCTCGCGGTCGGTTCCCGGCCCGCTGATCACCTCGACCAGCGTCATCTTGCCGGTGGTGACGGTGCCGGTCTTGTCGAGCACGACGGTGTCGACCAGGCGGGTGGACTCCAGCACCTCGGGCGCTTTGATCAGCACGCCGAGCTGAGCCGCGCGGCCCGTACCGACGAGCAGGGCGGTCGGGGTGGCCAGGCCCAGCGCGCAGGGACAGGCGATGATGAGCACCGCGACGGCTGCGGTCAGGGCCGCTGCGGGCGAGGGGCCCAGCGCGAGCCAGGCGCCGAGGGTCACGAGGGCGATGCCGATGACCACCGGGACGAACACGCCGGAGATGTGGTCGGCCAGCCGCTGCACCTCGGCCTTCCCCGACTGCGCCTCCTCGACCAGCTTGGCCATGTGGGCGAGCTGGGTGTCGTCGCCGACCCGGGTGGCCCGCACGACGAGGCGGCCGCCGGCGTTGACGGTGGCGCCCGTGACGGCGTCGCCCGGGCCGACCTCGACGGGGACGGATTCGCCGGTGAGCATCGAGGCGTCCACCGCCGAGGAACCCGAGATCACGATTCCGTCGGTGGCGACCTTCTCCCCCGGCCGGACCACGAACTCGTCCCCGACCGCGAGGCGGTCCACGGGGATCCGGGTCTCGGCGCGGTCGCGCAGCACCGCCACGTCCTTGGCCCCGAGCTCGAGCAGGGCGCGCAGCGCGGCGCCCGCCGTCCGCTTGGAGCGCTGCTCGAAGTACCGGCCGGCCAGGACGAACAGGGTCACGCCCGCGGCGACTTCCAGGTAGATGTTGCCGGTTCCGTCGGCGGTCCGGGCGGTGAGCTCGAAGCCGTCGCGCATGCCCGGCTCTCCCGCCGTGCCCAGGAACAGCGCATACAGCGACCAGAGGAACGCCGACAGCGTGCCGATCGAGACGAGGGTGTCCATGGTGGCGGCGCCGTGCCGAAGATTGGCCCAGGCGGCGGCGTGGAAGGGACGACCGCCCCACACGACGACCGGTGCGGCCAGAACCAGCGACGCCCACTGCCAATAGCGGAATTGCAGGCCGGGAATCATCGCCATGGCGATGACCGGGCCCGCGAGCACGCCCACGATGATCAGGCGGGTGCGAAGGGAGCTGGGGTCCACGGATTCGCCGGGGGCGGGTTCCTCCCGCGGTTGCGGCAGTGCGGCGGTGTATCCGGCTTGTTCGACGGCGGTGATCAGCACCTGCGGGTCATATCCCGACGGGACGGTGAGCGCGGCCTTTTCGGTGGCGTAGTTGACAGTCGCGGCGACACCGTCGAGCCTGTTCAGCTTCTTCTCGATCCGGGCGGCGCACGACGCGCACGTCATTCCCGCGATCTCCAGCTCGATATGGGTCACCGGCGCCGCGCTCATGCCACCAAGACGGCCTCGTAGCCCGCCTCGTCGACCGCGCCGAGGACCGCCGCCGCGTCGATGGGAAGAGAACTCGTGATCACCAGCCTGCCGGTGTCGGCGCTGACGTCCACGCGCTCCACGCCCGGGAGACGACCGACCTCGCCCTTGACCGCCGCCTCGCAATGGGCGCAGCTCATCCCGTCCACGCGGTATTCGCTCGTGACCATGGTCTTCCTTCCTCGTACCCGGGTGGGGTATGCCTCGCCGCAACGCGCGCATCGCCCCGCGGTATTCCCCCGCGGAGCCGCCGGGGCAAACGGGCGTCAGGAAAGACCCGGACCCGGCCGAGGCGACGAGGACTCCACCATTGTGCCTGGTCGACGGTGTCGAAGGCGCGGCCGGGATGGGTCCGGACCGGGATCAGACGTAGCCCACCCCGATGTCGACGGACAGCTGGGTGGCCGTGACCAACCGGGACTGGTCGGAGGCCAGCCAGGCGACGGCGTCGGCGATGTCCTCGGGCTGCGCGATTCCCTCGGGCAGCAGCGGCTTGTGCAGCGCGCGCAGATGCGGGTAGGTGTCGGCGGCCGCCTGCAGCGCCTCGCGCATGCGACCGGTACCCATTGGCGTCGCGACCGCGCCGGGGTTGAGGCTGTTGACGCGGATGTTGTGCCGGCCCAGCTCGGCGGCGAACGCTCGCGCCATCCCGACGACGGCATGCTTGCTGGCCGTGTAGTGGATCATGAACGACTGCATGTTGATGCCGGCCGCCGAACCGATCAGGATGATCGATCCGCCGCGACCGCCGTCGATGATGTGGGGGGCGCCGGCCATCACCGTGTTCCAGGTGCCGATCACATTGGTGTCGATGGTGTCGCGAAACGCCTCAGCCGTGATCTGGTCCCAGGGTGCGGGACTGCAGATTCCGGCGTTGGCCACGATGATGTCGAGGCGGCCCAGTTCGCCGACCGCCCGATCGACGGCGTCTTTGAGGGCGTCCAGATCGCGGACGTCGACGGGCGCGGTGATCACCCGTTTGCCCTCGGCGCGGACCAGCCGCGCCGTCTCGGCCAGATCGTCGGGGGTGGGCGAATCGTAGGGGACGCTCGGCGGCAACGGCCCGGCGATGTCGACCGCGATAATGTCGGCGCCCTCGGCGGCCAGGCGTACGGCATGCGCCCGGCCCTGCCCTCGCGCGGCGCCGGTGATCAGCGCCACCTTTCCCGGCAAAGACTGGCTCATCGGTTGTTGACGTCCTTTCTGATGACCCCGGCGAAGCGTAGCGTCGAGTTCGCTTTACCAGCTCACCGGAGGGACGCATCGTGGACGTCACCGTTGTCGACGCGGGACCGCGGCAGGTGAGCCGGTCGGTCGAAGTGGCAGCTCCGGCCGCCGAGCTGTACGCGATGGCAGTCGATCCCCGGCGGCACAGCGAACTCGACGGTTCGGGGACGGTGCGTGACAACATCAAGGCGCCCGCGAAACTGACTGTCGGCTCGACGTTTTCGACCAAGATGAGGATGTACGGCCTGCCGTACCGCATAACCAGCACGGTGACCGCTCTGAAACCGGACGAATTGGTCGAATGGCGTCACCCAGTGGGCCACCGCTGGCGGTGGGAATTCGAGTCGCTGTCACCGACCCGGACACGGGTCACCGAGACGTTCGACTATCGCGACGCCGGTGCGATCAAGAACGCGCTGAACTACTACACCCTGATCGGCGCGACGAAGGCGAACGCCGCGGGTATCGAGGCGACGCTGGCCCGGTTGCGGGATCGTTACGCCGGATAAGGGCATGAGCCTCACCGCATGCCCAGGCGCCTCAGGTGTTCGATCATCGTGTCTACCGCAGCTTCCAGAGGCGCGGTGTCGCGACGCACCTGGCTGAGGAGCAACCCACCCTGAATGCCGGCGAGCATGGCCAATGCGACGCGCTCGATGTCCGTTCCCTCGGCCAGCTCGCCGCGCGCAGAGATTGCGGCCAGTCCGTCGTGAATCATGTTCTCCCACTGGGCGAATGACCGGGCGAGCTGGGCACGTGCGACGGGATCCGCCTCGGACAGCTCGTTGGCCATCGAGCCGATCGGGCAGCCGCCGGCGCACCCCAGGCTCCGCACCAGGTTCACCATGATGTCGCGCCAGCGGGACAGGTCCTCGATGCTGTCAATGCGGTCGAGACCCAGGTGCTGCACGCCGAGGACGCGGTCGGTCTGAAAGTCGATGACGGCGGCCACCAGGTCGCTCTTGTCGGCGAAGTAGTGGTACATCTGCGAGGTGCTGATGGACGCGGCTTCCTGGATGTCCTCGATGGTCGTGCGCGCGACACCGCGCCGCAGCATCAACTCCGAAGCGGCGGCCACGATCCGCGCGCGGGTCGCGCGGCCCTTCGTGGTCAATTTGTCGTACGGGACCGGCGCCATGGAGCCCCCTTTCTGCGGAGCGACCACCGCAATCTACCCGTTTTGGAGTTGACACTCCATTTTGCATTCCGCATGCTGGTCGCAAATGTCACGAGCCGGTGCCGGAAGTCGTTGTGCGCCAAGCCGGCACACATGCCAGGGATGAGGACCTCATGACCAGTACCGCCGACACCCAACATTCGACCATCGCCGAGCGGGTCGCGCGATTCCAGCAGGAGATGGCAGGCCGGCTGCCCCAGGACATCGCTGACACCTTCGGTGCCGAGCAGGCGCGGCTGCGGGACGGTGGCGTGCCGTCCGGCGTCGCCGCGACCGGCACCCCGATGCCTGACGGGCAGCTCCTCGACGTGCGCGGCGAACCCACCACCCTGGCCGAGAGCGTCGGTGGGCGCAGTGCGGTGGTGGTGTTCTACCGCGGCGCATGGTGCCCCTACTGCAATCTGACCCTGCGCGCCTACCAGGAGCATTTGGTGCCGCTGCTGGCGCAGCGCGATGTCGCCCTGGTGGCCATCAGCCCGCAAAAACCAGACGGCTCATTGTCGTCGCAGCAGACGAACGCGTTGAGCTTCACCGTGCTGTCCGACCCAGGCAATCAGGTCGCGGCGGCGCTGGGCGTACTCACCGCACCGTCGGAAGACGCCCAGGCCGCGCAGCGCGGACTGGGCCTCGAGCTCCGGGAAGCCAATGCCGACGGGACGTCCGGGCTGCCGATGCCGACCGTGACGATCGTCGACCGTGCCGGGACGATCCGGTGGATCGACGTCCATCCCGACTACACCACCCGCACCGAGGTCGCCGACATCATCGACGCCCTGAACAGCCTCGAGTGAACTCCGGGCCGCGCGAGCTCGTGCTCAGTACGTGACCGAAACCGGACCAAGTTCAAAACCGTTGGCGCAACGGCTGACCCGGTGCGGGCAGCTCATCAGCCGCTACGGCCTGGTCGTCGTGTTGGCATGGATCGGCTTCGGCAAGTACGTGAAAATGGAAGCCCGCGTGCTCATCGAACACAGCCCGCTGATGAGCTGGATGTACGACGTGGTCAGCGCCACCACGGTCGCGCGAGGGCTGGGCACGATGGAAATCGTTGCGGCGCTGCTGATTGCGTTGCGGCCGGTATGGCCGCGCGCGTCGGCGGCCGGCAGCGCGCTGGCGGTGGTGCTCTTCTTGGGGACGCTGAGTTTCTTGTTCACCACGCCCGGGGTGGTCGTCACCCATTCCGCGGGCCTTCCCGTGCTCTCGGCCAAACCCGGTCAATTCCTGCTCAAGGACTTGGTGCTGATCGGGGTCGCACTATGGACACTGGGCGATTCGCTTGCGGCAGTGAACATCACACGTGGGGAAGAACGTCATCCGTCAACAAGTGCAGGCTTGCCCATCCGGCGTCGATCGGTAGGCCACCCATGAGGGGGTTCATCACGACCTCCCTTCTCCCGGCGCGGATTTGATCGACCAGCTGGGCGGGGGTGAGGATCTCGACATGGTTGAGCCGGCGCAGGTCCTCGATCGAGGTGGCGCCGGCCTCGTTGGGCCGCGGAACCCCCGGGCGCTTCCAGCCGCTGTACTCGGCGGCCTCGTTCATGATGAAAGCGCCGTAACAAGACCAGGCTTCGTCGGGGTCGGCGTGCAACAGCGTCACCCTGTTTCCGCTCTCGGGGTGATAGACGAAACCCGTCGTGCCGCGGTCGCGCAGCTCCCGCTCATAGACCGCTTCCACTTCGGGCATCGCCATCGGTGGCGAGAACGGAAGCCCGAAGCGTGCCGCGCGCCGGGCCGCCGCGGCACTCATGCCGCCGACAAAGAACACCGGATGGGGACGGGTGTGCGGCTTCGGTGTGACGTCGATCAGCAGCCCGTCATGATCGAAGGGCTCATCGCTCCACGCCTTGAGCAAAACCGTCAAGCAGCGGTCCATCAACTCGGCCCGTCGCGCCCAGTCCTTGCCGGCGGCGCGATATTCCTCCGGTCGGTAACCCATGCCGGCCACGAAACTGAACCGGCCCTGGCTGATGTTGTCCAGTACGGCGATGTCCTCGGCCAACCGAATCGGTTCATAGAGCGGGATGATCAGCGCGTTGATGCTGATGCGCACGGTGCGCGTCCGCCCGGCGATGGCGGCCGCCAAAATCAGCGGTGACGGAAGCCAACTCGTGGCGGCCAGGTGATGTTCTTCCGCGCTGACGGCGGTGAGCCCACGCTGATCGGCGAATTCGGCCATGTCCAGCGCCGCCTGGTAACGGGCGGCCTGGCGCGCCGTGGGGTCGGCGATGTTGGTCATGTTCAGCCGCAACGCGGTGAGCAGGCTCATCGCCGTACACCGGCCGCGCGCACGAAAAGCGTCCCCCTGACCAAGTCCTTCGCGGAGGCGACCGTGGCCGCGTACGCCTCCGGGCCCAGACTGGCCGCCCGCTCCGTCAGCCCGCGAGTCAGCGCGTAGA
>NZ_LZJG01000159.1:0-6383 GCF_001667785.1 Mycobacterium sp. E3247
AAGCCGATGAAGTCGGCCGGCACCAGCCGGGTGCCCTGATGCAGCAATTGGTAGAAGGCATGCTGGCCGTTGGTTCCCGGCTCGCCCCAAAAGATTTCGCCGGTGTCGGTGGTGACCGGGGTGCCGTCGGCGCGCGTCGACTTGCCGTTGGATTCCATCGTCAGCTGCTGTAGGTAGGCCGCGAATCGCGTCAAGTCGTTGGAATACGGCAGCACCGCGCGCGACTGGGCGCCCATGAAGTTGGAGTACCACAGCCCGATCAGCCCGAGCAGCGCCGGCGCGTTGGACTCCAGCGGGGCGGTCCTGAAATGCCGGTCCACGATGTGGAAGCCGGACAGGAAATCGGCGAAGGCCTCCTTGCCGATGGCCGCCATCACCGACAGGCCGATCGCCGAGTCGACCGAGTACCGCCCGCCGACCCAGTCCCAGAAGCCGAACATGTTGTCGGTGTTGATGCCGAAGTCGTCGACCAGGCGCTTGTTGGTGGAAACGGCCACGAAGTGCTTGGCCACCGCGGCGTCGCCGAGCGCGTCGGTCAGCCAGCGGCGCGCGGCGGTCGCGTTGGTCAGGGTTTCCAGCGTGGAGAACGTCTTCGATGCCACGATGAAAAGCGTTGTGGCGGGGTCCAAGTCGGCCAGGGTGGCGATGAGGTCGGCCGGGTCGACGTTGGAGACGAAGCGGGCCGAGATGCCGGCGTCGGCGTAGTGGCGCAGCGCCTGGTAGACCATCACCGGACCCAGATCCGATCCGCCGATGCCGATGTTGACCACGGTGCTGATTCTTTTTCCGGTGGCCCCGGTCCATTCACCGCTGCGTAACCGGTCGGTGAAGTCGCCCATCCGGTCCAGTACGGCGTGCACGTCCTCGACGACGTTGCGGCCGTCGACAATCAACTCGGCGTCACGGGGCAGGCGCAGCGCGGTGTGCAACACCGCCCGGTCCTCCGACACATTGATGTGAGCGCCCGCGAACATCTGGTCGCGGCGCTCCTCGAGGTTAGCCGCGCGCGCGAGATCAATCAGCAGCCGCAGGGTTTCTCGGGTGACACGGTGTTTGCTGTAGTCGATGTAGAGGTCGCCGACCGAGACGGTGAGCTCGCGGCCGCGGTCGGGATCCTCGTCGAAGAACTGGCGCAGATGGGTCGTGCCGATTTGTTCGTGGTGCCTGAGCAGGGCATCCCACGCTGGGGTGGCGGTGATGTCGGGGAGGCTTGGCACGGAGGTCATAGTTCGACCCTAATCGCGTGCGCGGCGTTGGGGGCACCTCAGCGACGTCGCGAGGGCAGGCCTCAGTGACCGAGCCGGCCCCTGCCCAACCGCAGCAGCAGGATCGCCAGGTCCTTACCGTCGGGACCGAGCTCGCTGTAGCGTTCGATCACCTTCATCTCGCGGCTGTGGACGAGCCGCGTGCCGCCGGATGCCATCCGCGCCTTGCCGATCGCCTGGGACACCTCGGTGCGCCGCTTCACCGCGGCGAGGATCTCGGCGTCCAGGCGGTCGATCTCGTGGCGCAACTCGTCGATGCTCAACTCGTCGGCGGCCTGTGGGGTGTCCACCGTCTCAACCTTCATCTCTGCTAACTCCGCATTGTCGGGATGTGGGGGTTGTGGTCTCATCCGGTTTCGGGCCTCACAACGAGACGAGCCCCGAATCTCCGGAAGCGGACCACGGGGCTCTGGCGAAAGCAGTTAGACCACGGGGACCGCTAACCGGTACCCGTAGAAAAATCGGCGGCAGTTCGGGGTGCCGAGCTGCCGATGGCGCTGCGCGTCGAGCACAAAACGAGTGTGCCATTAGAAACAGGTCCGGCGCAAAAACGTCTTCGTGCGCTGGCCAACCCGGCGTCGCGGTGGGCGGCAAGCCCCGGTGGTCACCCGGCCGATGCCCGCGCCGCGGTTGCGTGCCGGTGTGTGGAATTCGCTAACGGCGGCGAATTGAGTGTTATCGCAGATGGTGAAAGATTTGACGAAGCCGCAAAGTCCGGCGCGATTATGACCGTCTTTTTAGACGTGGGTGTAATTGGCAGGCATTTTCAAACCGGCCGCCTATTGGATTGCGAAAGACGCATTTTTGTAGACGGGGTTTGGCGCCGCGACGCGCCGCCGCGGCGCCAACCCGGTCGGGCGTCTTGGCGCGTTGCGTCGGTGGCCGGCGGTAAGTTTGGACCAACATGAGTGTGTACGTAACCGATGCCAATCTGAGCTCCGAAGCAGATCAGCTGCTTGACGGCCTCAATCCGCAACAGCGCCAGGCGGTGGTGCACCAGGGCTCGCCGCTGTTGATCGTCGCGGGGGCCGGCTCGGGCAAGACCGCGGTGCTGACGCGCCGCATCGCCTACCTGATCGCGGCGCGGGGCGTCGGGGTCGGCCAGATCCTGGCCATCACCTTCACCAACAAGGCCGCGGCCGAGATGCGCGAACGCGTGGTGCGGCTGGTGGGCAACCGTGCCCGCGCCATGTGGGTGTCCACCTTCCACTCGACGTGCGTGCGCATCCTGCGCAACCAGGCGTCGTTGATCGAAGGCCTCAATTCCAACTTCTCGATCTACGACGCCGACGATTCCCGTCGTCTGCTGCAGATGATCGGGCGCGACATGGGGCTCGACATCAAGCGCTACTCGCCCCGGCTGCTGGCCAACGCCATCTCCAACCTGAAGAACGAGCTGATCGACCCCGCCGAGGCGACGGCCAAACTGACGGACGATTCCGACGACCTGGTCCGCACCGTGGCCTCGGTGTACGGCGAGTACCAGCGGCGGCTGCGCGCGGCGAACGCATTGGACTTCGACGACCTGATCGGCGAGACCGTCGCGGTGCTGCGGGCCTTCCCGCAGATCGCCCAGCACTACCGGCGGCGGTTCCGTCACGTCCTGGTCGACGAGTATCAGGACACCAACCATGCGCAGTACGTGCTGGTGCGGGAGCTGGTCGGTCACGACGTCGCCGAATCGCCGGACGATGTGCCGCCGGCCGAATTGTGCGTGGTCGGTGACGCCGATCAGTCGATCTATGCGTTCCGCGGCGCCACCATCCGCAACATCGAGGACTTCGAGCGCGACTATCCGGACGCGACAACCATTCTGCTGGAACAGAATTACCGCTCGACGCAAAACATCCTGTCGGCGGCCAACTCGGTGATCGCCCGCAACGCCGGTCGCCGGGACAAGCGCCTGTGGACCGATGCGGGCGCCGGGGAGTTGATCGTCGGCTACGTCGCGGACAACGAGCACGACGAGGCCAGGTTCGTGGCCGAGGAGATCGATGCGCTCGCCGATCGGGGCGAGATCACCTACAACGACGTCGCCGTGTTCTACCGCACCAACAACTCGTCGCGGTCGTTCGAAGAGGTGTTCATCCGCGCCGGGATTCCCTACAAAGTCGTTGGGGGAGTGCGCTTCTACGAGCGCAAGGAGATCCGCGACATCGTCGCCTACCTGCGCGTGCTGGACAACCCCGGCGATGCGGTCAGCATGCGGCGCATCCTCAACACCCCGCGTCGGGGCATCGGGGATCGTGCCGAGGCCTGCGTCGCGGTGTACGCCGAGAACACCGGGGCGAGTTTCGCCGATTCGCTGGTGGCCGCCGCCGAAGGCAAAGTGCCGATGCTCAATTCGCGCGCGGAGAAGGCGATCGCCGGTTTCGTCGAGTTGCTCGACGAGCTCAGGGGCCGCCTCGACGAGGATCTCGGCGACCTGGTCGAGTCGGTGCTCGAACGGACGGGTTACCGGCGGGAGCTGGAATCCTCCACCGATCCCCAGGACCTGGCCCGCCTGGACAACCTCAACGAACTCGTCAGTGTGGCACACGAATTCAGCACCGACCGGGCCAACGCCGCCGCGCTGGGCGAGTCGCTGCAGGCCCCGGAGGACGAAGACGTGCCGAACACCGGTGTGCTCGCGGAATTCCTGGAACGCGTCTCGCTGGTGTCCGACACCGACGAAATCCCCGAGAACGACGCCGGCATGGTCACCCTGATGACGCTGCACACCGCCAAGGGGCTGGAGTTCCCGGTGGTGTTCGTCACGGGCTGGGAGGACGGGATGTTCCCGCACATGCGGGCGCTGGACGACCCGGTCGAACTGTCCGAGGAGCGGCGGCTGGCCTACGTCGGCATCACCCGCGCCCGTCAGCGGCTCTACTTGAGCAGGGCCATCGTCCGGTCCTCCTGGGGGCAGCCGATGCTGAACCCCGAATCCCGTTTCCTGCGGGAGATTCCGCAGGAACTCATCGAGTGGCGGCGCACCGCGCCGGCCCCGTCGTTCAGCGCGCCCGTGAGCGGCGCCGGCCGGTTCGGTACGCCGCGCGCGGCCCCGACCCGCTCGGCCGCGGGCAAGCGCCCACTGCTGGTGCTCGAGCCGGGCGACCGGGTGACCCACGACAAGTACGGGCTCGGACGGGTCGAAGAAGTTTCCGGGGTCGGCGAATCCGCCATGTCACTCATCGATTTCGGCAGCGCGGGGCGTGTCAAGCTGATGCACAACCACGCGCCGATCAGCAAGCTTTAGCCAGTGCGGCCTCCGGCTGGCTGCGGCGGACGGCCTTCGGCACCGTGCGGTGATCCGGAAACTTGATATCGCGGGCGATATCAGATGCCGACGGCGCCTCATGGTCGGCCGGGCCCGGGTGGCGGGTCAGGCCTCCAGCCAGCGTTTGGTTCGCGGGTGCATCGCGAGCACCACGCTGGCGAGCGGCAGCAACGGCAGCAGGTGCACGATCCACGCGACACGGGCACCGGCGATGAACACACCCAGGTAGGTCAGCACGGCGACCACGGCGCCGACCGCGATGAGATGGCGCCCGACGGGCCGGTGCTGCAGCAGCATGATCACGCCCGAGATGGTGGCCGCCGCGAAGACCAGGGCGAGGAATGCGACGGCGATGCAGAACAAGCGGTCGGATCGCCACCAACCGGCGATCAGGTCGGTGGCGACCACCGACGTGGCCCACCCACTGACGATGCTGACGGCGCAGGCGGCGACGGCCGTCCGGTCGCTTGGCTCGTCGCCCGGCGTGCCGTAGGCAACGCGGCTTCCCGGGCGAGAAGCGGCCGGATAGGGCGGCGGCTGGGACGGGATGTGGGTCGTTGGGGATTCCGGCGCCACGGGGACGGGGCCGGTGGGTGCCCGGCGAATGATGCGCGTCTTGGAGTCCGACGGCGAGGCGGACTCGGGCGGTTGCGGACCGGGAGGTGGTTGATTCGGCGCGGTCACCTCAACCAGCGTAGTTACCGACCATAAGACCCCGCTTAGCCAGCCACGGGACGGGGTCGATGCGTTCGGTGCCACCCTGAAGCACCTCGAAGTGCAGGTGAGGGCCGGTGGAGTTGCCCCGGTTGCCCATGGTGGCGATCTGGTCGCCGGCCATCACGCGCTGCCCGACGCTGACCAGCGTCGTGTTGACATGGCCGTAGAGCGTCACGGTGCCGTCGGCGTGGCGGAGCTTGACCAGCGCCCCGTAGCCGGCGGCGGGCCCCGCGTCGATGACGACGCCGTCGGACACCGCGTAGATCGGTGTCCCGATCGAGTTGGCCAGGTCGATGCCGGCGTGCAGGACGCCCCAGCGGTAGCCGAAGTTGGACGTGAAGATGCCCTTTGTCGGCATCACATAGAGCGGTTGCTGCAGCCGCGCCTCACGCTGGGCGCGATCGTTGGCGAACGCGACGCCCTTGGCGAGCTCCTGGTTGTGCACGGCGGCGGTCGCCGCCGGCTCGAGCGCGACCACCTGCGCGCCGCGGATCGTGTTGCTGCCCGACCCGCCGGTGAGCGCCGACGCGTTCGCGGTCAGCACGGCCTCGGTCCTGGGGGTGTCGGCGTGGCTGGTGGCGGTGTGGGCCGCCGCGGCGGCCGCGCCGGCGGCCATCGCCGAGATCATCAGGCGGCCCCTGGCCGCGCTGGTCGGTTGCTTGCGATGCTGCCCGCCGCGCCGCGCCGCGCCGACGACATCGGTGGCATGCGGGCGAGCCGAAGGCCGCTCGGGCCCGACGACCACCCGCGGGAGCACCTCGGTCACCGGCGCGGCCAGCCACAGCGGGGCCGGATCGTCGGCCTCGTTCAGGTCGTCGAGTTCTGGAGCCAGCAGCACCTGCGCGGCGTTGTCGAACGTGGAGTCGTTGCTGTAGTCGAGGTCGCCGAGATCGCGGGCGTCGTCGCGCCAATCCAGGTCATCGAAGTCGAAGCCATCCAGCGGGAGGATTTCGGTGACTTCGTTGCGATGGGGCTCGGTTCCCCGGCCGCCCGCCGCGCGGCCAACCCTCACCACGCCTGCCGTTTCGGCAGTTGAAGGAGCTAAACGGTGCTGGGACAAGCTGAAATGTCCTCGTATCGTGACCATAACGTTATCTGGACCCTAGGAAGGTATCCGCTAACTCGCGGCACTGGCAACCTCG
>NZ_LZJG01000160.1:0-501 GCF_001667785.1 Mycobacterium sp. E3247
TGTTTCGGCGCTCGGGGCTGTAGTGGTCGCGTTGGCGGTTGGGTGTGGCGGCGGGCAGGGCGGCGGCCACAACGCCACCTCGGTCGCACCCTCGCCGACGCCCACGGTCGGGCCAACGCTGGCGCTCAATCGGATCGATGAGCTGCTCCTGCCGCCGGAAGTGGTCGGCGACATCGTCGGCTCCAAACTCAACTGGACGGGCACGCCTCCGCCCGGTTGGACCAGGCCTCCAGTGCCCCCTGTCATCGACGAGGGCAACCCGGACTGTGCGGCGCTGTTCGGGCTGGACACCAACACGGTTGGCGTGGCCTATACCGGATGGCGGAGCAATCAATACAGGGAGGAAAAGGACACGTACGAGCATGCGGTCCGTCAAGCCGTTGCGACGGTTGTCGATTCCAAAGCAGCGACGGTGTTGCTTGGCGACGCTTTTGCCAAGCGTCTCGATGCGTGCAGCAATGCCGTCATCCACCTGAGCGGCAAATATCGATGGAGATTCCA
>NZ_LZJG01000161.1:0-3925 GCF_001667785.1 Mycobacterium sp. E3247
GGAGCCGATGTTGTTCAACAGCTCGGGGCCCGCGCCGGAGCACACCGAAACGAGTCGCTGCAGGAGCGCGGTGCCCACCGGTTCTCCGCCACACACCAGGCGGGACAGTGCCCGCACCGCGTCGGGCCGGCTGTCGATCAGGGCGGAGACCAGGCTGGGCACCGCGGTCAGTTGGGCGACCGAATGCCGGGTCATCAAGTCACCCAGGGCTTCCGGGTCGCGGTGCTCGGCGTCGTCGGCGAGGATCATGGTGGCCCCCGCCGCGAGACCGGCCAGCATCTCCATGCCGCCCTCGAGGAACGTCATCGACGCCTGCGCCAGCCGGACGTCGTCCGCTTTCGGCGGGTAGTGCCTCAGCTGCCAGTCCAGCCGGGCCGTCATCGATCGATGGGTGCCCACCGCACCCTTCGGCGTGCCCGTCGACCCCGACGTGAAGACCAAATACATCGGGTCGTCCGGGTGCGGCAGCGGCAATTCCCGCCGACCGGCCCCGCCGTTGTGCACCACGTCGCGCACCTGCGGGTCGTCCAGCGAGATCACCGTGATGCCGGCGACTTCGGGCATGCTGGCGGCGGCGTCCGCGGTGGCCAGCACCACCGGCGGCCGCACGTCGTCGAGCATGAACTGCTTGCGCGCCGTCGGGTAGCCCGGATCGATCGGGAAATAGCCGCCGCCGGCCTTCATGATGGCCACCAGCGCCACCACCAGGTCGAGTCCCCGCCGCGTCGAAAGCCCGACCAGCGTCCCGGGGCCGACCCCATGCGCGGCGAGCAGCTCCGCCAGGTTGTCCGAACGGCGGTGCAGCGCGGGGTAATCCATCTGCTGATCGCCGCAGCGCACCGCGATCCGGCCGGGTCCCCAGGTTCGGCTCGGCCGCAGCAGTTCGGGAATGGTGCGCGGCCGATCCCGCGGCGCGCGCTCGCCGCGGCTCCAGCCGTCGAGCATCGCCCGCCGCTCGCCGGCGTCGGTCAACTGAACGCCCCGCAAAGTCTGTTCGGGGTGGTCGGCAAACTCGGTGACCACCCGGGTCAGCCAGCCGGCCAGCCGCTCGATGGTGGTCCTGGCATACAGCTCCGTGCGGAAGATCAGGTTGCCGTTGTAGCCGACGCCGCCCGAGCCGTCGGTGCCGAAGAAGTTGACGCTCAGATCGGCGTGCGCCATGTCGAAGACGGGGTCCAGGGAGGTGCACACCGCGTCTTGCCCGCCCTCGACCGGCGCCTGCTCGATCACCCGGGTGGCGGGCAGGTGGTCACGGACGTGCACGACGACCTGGAACAGCGGGTTGCGCGACAGGGAACGGACCGGGCTGACGGCGTCGACCACCCGGTCGAACGGCAGGTCCTGGTGGGCGTAGCCGGCCAGCGCCGTCTCGCGCGCCCGGGTGAGCAGCTCGCGCAGCGTCGGGTTGCCGGTCAGGTCGTTGCGCAGCACCAGGATGTTGACGAAAAAGCCGATCAGTTGGTCCAATTCGGCCTCGGTGCGCCCGGCGACCGGGGTGCCGAGCGGGACGTCCAGGCCTCCCCCCGCCTTGTGCAGCACCACCGCGACCGCCGTTTGCAGCAGCATGAACTCGGTGATGCCCAACTCGCGGCACAGCGCGGCGAGCTTGCCGCGCGTCGCCGCGTCGATGCGGAACTCGACGGATTCGCCCGCGCCGCTGGGCACCGGCTGGCGGGGGAAGTCGGGCCGCAGCCCGGTGTCCTCCGGCAGCCCGGCCAGCTGCCGCGTCCAATACTCGCGCTGCTCGGCGGCAACGGCGGACTCCTGGCCGCTCGCGTCACCCAGGAACGCCGCCTGCCACGCCGCGTAGTCGGCGTACTGCACCCGTAGCGGCGCCCAGGACGGGACCTCCCCGGCCCGGCGCGCACGATAGGCGGTCATCACGTCGGCGAACAGCACTCCGGCCGACCAGTGGTCGGAGGCGATGTGGTGGATCACCAACGACAGCACATGCTCGGCGGGGTTGTCGGTGCTGTGCAGCACCGCGACCCGGACAGGCAGCTCGCGGTCCAACTCGAAGCAGTGCCGGCGTTCGGCGTCCAGCTCCCGCTGCAGCCACGCGTCGTCGGGCCCGGTTGCTCGGCGCACGGAGACCTCACCCGCGGGCCCGACCACCTGATAGGGCACGCCGTCCACCTCGACGTAGGAGGTGCGCAGGATCTCGTGCCGGGCGACGACGTCGCCGACCGCGGCGATCAGGGCCTCGATGTCCCACGGGCCGGTCAGTTTCGCGGCGAAGGGAATGTTGTTGACCCAGCTGGGACCGTCGACGCGGTAGGCGAACCAGCTGCGCAGCTGAGACGCCGACAGCGGCATGGGCTCATCGTGGGCGGTCGCGATCAGCTTGGGCCGCGACGGCCTGAGCCCGCCAGAACTCAGCTGGTCGAGCCGCTCCGCCAGCAGGCCCACGGTCGGTAGCTCGAACACGTCCCGGATGCCGAGCTCAACCCCACACTCGGAGCGAATCGCGGTGACGAGTTTCGTGGCCACCAGCGAGTGGCCACCCAGGTCGAAGAACGAGTCGTCGGCGCCCACCCGGTCGTGACCCAGCAGCGCGGAAAACAGTGCAGCGACGCGGCGTTCGGTGGCGGTGGTCGGGTCGCGGTATTCGGCGGCCGCCGCGATCTGCGGTTGCGGCAGCGCGGCGCGGTCGATCTTGCCGTGCGCCGTGATCGGGATTTCGTCGAGCGTCACGTAGGCCGCCGGTGTCATGTAGTCGGGCAGCGCGGCGGCCACCCGGGCGCGAATGCGCTCGACCTCAACGGTTTCCGGTCCACCGCCCTGGGCCGGCGTGACGAATCCCACCAGGCTCTTGCCCAGCCGGGGCAGGTCCATGGCCAGCACAACCGCTTGTCCCACACTGGGGTCCACGGAGATGGCCGCGGCGACCTCACCCAGCTCGATGCGAAAGCCGCGGATCTTCACCTGCTCGTCGGCACGGCCGACGAACTCTATGTCCCCGTCGGCGTTGCGGCGAGCCAGGTCGCCCGAGCGGTACAACCGGCGGCCCGGGGTAAACGGGTCGGCGACGAAGCGTTCGGCCGTCAGTCCCGGCCTGCCGTGGTATCCGTGCGCGACATGTGTTCCGCCGATGTAGATCTCGCCTATCACACCCGCGGGAACGGGCCGCAGCGCGTTGTCGAGCAGGTGCACCTGCGTGTTGATCTTGGGACGGCCGATGGGCACCACCCGGGTGCCCTGTGCCCCTTCCACCGGGTAACTGGTGCAGTTGACCACGGTCTCGGTCGGCCCGTAGAAGTTGTACAGCAGCGCATCGAAGGTGGCGTGGAACTTGTCGGCGATCTCGCCCGGCAAGGCCTCCCCGCCGATCGGTACGCGCCGCAGGGTGCGCCACTGGCCGACGCCGGGCAGCGACAGGAACAGTCCGAGCAGCGACGGCACGAAGTGCATCGAGGTGATGCCTTCGCGGCTGAGCAGTTCGGTGAGGTAGCCGATGTCGCGCAGCCCGTCGGGCCGCGGAATCACCAGGCGGGCACCCATGATCAACGTGCCGAAGATCTCGCCCATGGAGACGTCGAAGCTGGGCGACGCGACCTGCAACAGCCGGTCGGTTTCGTCGACGCGATACTCGTCGCCGAACCAGACGAAGTACTCGGCGATGGGCGCATGGGGCACCGGCACGCCCTTGGGCAGCCCGGTCGATCCCGACGTGTAGATCAGGTACGCGGTGTTCTGCGGGCTCAGCGGCCGGACCAACTCGGCGGGCGCGGAGGCGGGGTATCGCGACAGGCCGGTAACGGGCTCGCGCAGCACCAGTTCGGCGCCGGCGTCGGCGAGGATGAAGGTCAGCCGATCTTCGGGGTAGGTGGGATCCACCGGCAGATAGACCGCGCCCGCCTTGAGCACGCCCAGCGCGGTGATGACCAATTCGGGTGACTTGTCCAGCAACACCGCGACGCGGTCC
>NZ_LZJG01000162.1:0-28345 GCF_001667785.1 Mycobacterium sp. E3247
CAGACCCACCCGCTTCTGGCGATGCGCGCTTCTGTCCTTCAGCGAGAACTGGTCACAGGCCGATCGGGATTGGGGCGACACTGGTTCGCGTCTGCGCCTGGACATACCGCTGTTTATACCAGTGCTTGTCGCTGAACGGAAACGTTAGCTAGTGTACGAAGCCGGTACTCAGTGTTGTGCGCACCAATGACGCTCGGCATAGCCGGGCCAGCCGCGTCAGAGCTGCAGCTGCTTGGTTGACATGTGCGTCGAAAGAGGTGGCCGCGGCGCTGCTGTCAGCTGCAGTACGGCGTGGGTCTGCGCCATCGGCACCCGGCGATACGTGTGAGCCGGCCAGCCCCACGGTCTTGCACGTCGAGCACGGGGATGGGGAGTTCACGTGCCAACGCGAGTAGGTCAGCGTTCGACAGTGCCATCGGATTGGTCATCTCCCTCTGCGGCAATCGGGGGCAATCGCTCAAGGTCGCGAAGGTGATCAATAATCACGGCGAGGCTCTTAAGAGCCTGCGGAGTCAGCCCAGATGCACGCGTTGCCAGGTCGCGGACGCCGTTGTCGCGCAGCGCCTGTAGAAGATCGAGTTGCGCGTCGATCGCCGAGTCGGTGTCGCGATCGATCAGATACGACGCCGGCAAGCCGAAGAAATCGGCGATCGCCCGCAGATGCGTGACCGTAGGGTTGGTTTTGATGCCGTTTCTGAGCTGCCACAGGTAAGCCGGACTGATCGGGACACCGGTTTTAGCCGTGATCGCCGCCGCAGCTGCGGCGTTTGAAAGCGGAGACGTGCCGGGCTTCCGCATGATCTCGAAGAGCTTGTTCAAACGCGCTGCCAGCTCGCCGTTATCCGGTCCTTCGGCCTGGACATCGTCCACTCCCAATGCACTCCCGTTTCATGCGCATGCCAGCAGCACGTGCCCATGTTACGCCTGCGGTCACATCCACCAAAGTGGTGCGAATCGGCGACCGGCATGTCGTAGCCGGATAGCTGGGCGTCATCGCAAGCTTCTTCGAGAGGCGTCCAAAGCCCCCCGAGCAAATTAATCGAACGATGACTGCCGCCCACGATATCGCTGGCCTTGGTGCTGGCTGAACCACTCACCGCCACCGACATATGGTGCGGACTCGGCGCCCAACAACACGTCAATGAACCTGGCCAGCAGAAGCTGACCGTATGGGGCAGTCGACGTGAGCGCGGCGACGTGAACGGTGCCCGATGGGACGAACCGCAGCCCAGAGGCGCGCTTCTCCTCGCTGCGCCCGCGCCCTTCGATCTATTGACGAGCCGCTGGCGGCTCGGCCACTTTCAGGCACACAAGGCCTCCAGTGTCGGTAGATGCAATCGTGGTCACGGCACGCGATCCTCGGCTTCGTCAACCATGTGCCAGTTTGGGGATGCCGAGCCCAATGGCGGACACCTAGCGGCGCTGTAGCCGAAGTTGCAAATCGACCGGTTTAAGCGTCATGGCTTCGGACGCCGAAAGGCAATACCCGGGTCGTGGTTCTAGGTCATAGCTATGAAGCACGGCCGTCAGGGTCAACATGATCTCGTGGAGGGCGAATCGGCGGCCAAGGCAAGCCCGAGCGCCGGTTCCAAACGGCTTGTAGGTGTGGGGCGGCAGTCTGCGGATGTTGTCAGGCATGAACCGGTCGGGGTTGAAGTCGTTGGCATCGGGCCCCCAGGCATGTGCGCGGTGAGCAGCGATGAGGTGGACGAACACCCAGTCGCCGGCGCGGAAGGCATGCGCGCCGTTTCCGATCGTAGTGTCTTGGCGGGCTTGACGGAAGTAGCCGGGCGCGGCTGGCCACAGCCGTAGGGTTTCATCGACTACCCGGCGTAGATATGTCAGCTTGTCGATGTCACCGAAAAGGACGTTGGAGAATGGTTCGCCGGGCCAAAACTGGTCGATCTCGGCGCGGGCTTGCGCGGCGACATCTGGGTGGATTGACAGGAAGTGAAGGGCGAAGGCGATCGCATTGGCCGACGTTTCGCTACCGACGACGAGAAGCGTCAGGAGCTGGTTGATGATGTTGTCATTGTCGAGCGAATCGCCAGTGTCTGGGTCGGTTGTGTAGAGGAGGACGTCTAGCAAATCGAGCGTTGAACCGGCCGTCGAGCTACGGCGACGGACCTCGACGATGTCAGCGACCTGCCGGCGGATCCCCGTCTGGTCCCTATGGTGTTGATTTCTTCTTTCCTGGGGAATGTCGGCTGTGTGCCGGTCAGCGTACGCGAGTTCCCGCAGGAAGGCGGCGATGAAATCGTTTTCGCGCGGGTCGCTGAGCTTACTGAACGAGTGGCCCATCCCAATGCGAGCGATGATTTCCATAGTGAGTCGGTTGGCATCGGCGGGGATCGTAATCCAACTCCGGACGGCGCTTTTCCGGTTCCAGCCATCGATGAGCTCTCCTATGGCGGCAACCATCGTCTCGTGGTATTGCGTCATCGCTGTTCTACTAAACGACGGCATCATTATGTTGTGCGCTTTGCGCCAATTCGGTTCATCACTATAGGCGGTGAATAAACCATCACCGAGGATGTAGCGCCGCAATCTGATAAGCGAGGGACCGACGTGCTTTTCCCACCGGGTGTCGTCGTTGACTTCGTCGATGAGGGCGGGGTCTGCGAGAAAGACGACCGGCTGGCCGATCGGCTGCTCAATCATTCCGCTGCCGAGATGCCGGAGCTCAGCGGTCACTTTTTGGACGGGTTTGTTGAAGTCGATACTGCTGAGATCTCCAATGACAGGAAACCGAAAGCGTGAGGACGGGTCGCTGGCGGGAGGAGAGATATCCGCGGTCATGTGCTCGCTTTCACTTTGTGGGGGCCATCGGGCTAACGTGCTCGGTGGCCATATAGGCGGGTCTCCACCATTTCGCCAGTCTCAACAGTTGGGCGGCTTCCTCGTCGAGAGTTGTCGATCGGGTGCGCGCCATCGGTGCCGTGTCAGGTGATTCCCGTGCGGCGCCTGCGATTTTCGCTCTGGCGGCGTGTGCTAGCTCAAAGGCGTGGCTCGCGGCATCCCGGTCACGGGTTGGCACCGAAAACGCGGTCAGGAACCGAGCTAGCTCGTGTGGAGGCACGTCAGGGCAGTAGGGACGCAGCTGCAGGATGGCGTCGCGGATCTCGATGACGGTTTGGTGTAGTTGCAGAGCGGTCTTTTGGAATCGGTGATGGACATGATCGAGGTTGAAACTACTTTCCGGGACAATGGTTGTCATGCTTAACCGCAGTGGTTCCAATCTCTTCCAGGTGCGGCTGGTGGGATCCAGTCCGAGGTAACAGAGCAATCCTGCTGCTAGCGGAACAGTACCGAGAATGAACACGACGACTGCTATACAGAAGAACTCGAAGCCGTGAAACCACAACCGCCACTGCAAGGTGCTCGTCCAGCCTAGCTGGTCGGTAAGCGCCAAAATCACCGCCTCTGAACAACCTACAGCGGTCACGACACCCAGCAGTAGCCCTCCCACAGCAAGCAAGAATTCGCGGCGGCGGGTGCTCTTGCGCAGCTCCGCGGCAAACATCCAACTTACCCGTGCCGCCACCACGAAAATCATGGTCAGATACAAGCTCCACGCCAAGATCGCGTCCCAGCCACCAGAGACTTCCAAGGTTTGACCGGCGACCCGGGCACGGGTTGCCGCGGCCAAGTATGCGAGGCACAACACGACCGCGGCCAGGCGGTAATAGGCGTGGGCGCGGCGCGTTTCGACCGGTGAGAGCCTGGTCCACAACATCGTAAATCCAATGAATTCGGTGGAGGCAAAAATCATTGCAGCGAAACCTAATTGCTGGGCCGTGGTGACAGTCATCAGCGCGCTTCTGGAAACCAAGACTTCTACGCTGTGCTCGCGGAGAAGCTGGGCAAGCAGCACGAATGCCATCAGATTGTTGTAGTAAGTGTCGTAGAGGTTACTCCTGCACCACCGGTAACGCGCGGCAAGCACGATCACCATCAACGTGATCACGGACCAAGCGATGATGCCGGGGACGGTGGCGGTCACTAGCGGCGGAAGAAGGCGCTACGCATCATCACCGATGTGCGCTCATTGGCCTCTGCGGCGGCGATCATCAGCAGGGAAGCAAACATCTCCGCGTCCCGCTCTTGGTCGCTGCCACCGTTAGTGCGTCCCAACACAGCGCGCACTGTGTCCGGATCGATGTCAGGCAAAACCTGGCGGCACAGGGCCCGTTCGCGCGCCTTGTCGATGCCGAAAGCGCGGCTTCTGCGATGACCTAGAACAATGTGCCCGATCTCGTGGCCAACAATCTGGTCGATGTGGTAGTCGCTGGTCCCCGCCTCATGCAGGATCAAATCATCGTCATCGCGAGCCAGCCATAGTCCACATGGACTATCGGCCAGTGCCGCGGTGTCGGTCGGAACTAACCTGATCGGCCGACCGCGCAATTCAGACAAGTGGTTTACAAAGACGTCGCGGTCCCAAGGGACCGGGATCGGAAGCTGGCGCGCTAGCGCCAGCATCTCGGCATTCGATATTGTCACCTACACCTCACCACCGGCGGGAGGCCGCGATCTGCGGCCGCTCAAACTCGCGAACGCCATAGAGATCAGTGCCACGCTATTGCGCGCCGCCGGAGTCAGGCCGCTTGCGCGCATTGCCAAGTCCTGCACACCATCCTGTCACGCAAAGCCTGCATGAGTCTGAGTTGCGCGTCGATCTGGACATCCTGATCGTCATGGATGAGATGGGTGGCCGGCATCACGAGTAGCGCGTAAATGCTGGACCGCAGGGTTTTCGTCGAACGCAGCTTCTGAGCGTTCAAGAGCGACGGCGAGTTTGGCCGATGCATGACGTCGAAAAGCTCGTTCAGACAGGCCGTCAGGTCGCCTGTCTCCGTACCATTGACCTCAACGTCGCCGCGCACTTTGCTCCTGTTTGATATGCCCGCCAGCGGTGTATACTGATGTTACTACGCTGATTCAACATGCGTCAGCACGGTTTGAACACGGCACCTGACGGTGGGTGATCACGAGGATCAGGACTCGGATATGCCGCGCCGTCCACAACGTGTAGCTTGCCGACGCCAGAGCGCGACAACACACCCAGTTACCGATACGTCGCATGCCCGTCTCGGCCATCACCCGCAACCGCGACTCGGCACTTGAGTGACATCGTCGGGGGAACAACATCGCGCAGCCAATTTCCGCTACATTCGACGTTAGAAGTGCAAGCTCATGATTCCCTCCCATCGCGACACGCCACGCGGTGTCATCGATTCTGCTCTAGGGAAATCAGGAGCCCTCACAACCCGTCTTGGCTGATGATCTGTTGGTGTAGCTCTTCGGCGCGCGCTCGCACTCGACTGGATTTAAGCTTCATTCCCTGAACTGGTCCGATGCCCACCGCGATCATCTCTTCAAGAGTTCGGTAGATGTGAACCAAACCGACGCTCAGCGGTCTCGCTCCGTGTGTCTGATGAAGAGGGCGCGCGATCAGTTCGTCGATTCCTCTGAATGCTTCGTCGAATTGACGTCTTTTCAGTGCGACGTCGACTTCGATGCAGTCGAAAGTGTGCTTGTCGTAGTCGTTCGCAACAGTGCGTAGAGTTGCTAGCCGGTCGTCTACCGAAGCGCCGAGATCGCCTGCGTTGATTTGTTTGACCAGTTCGTCCATGACTGCGTTCGGCCGAAGTTCATCACTCGGGTCACGTGCAAGCATCTCGTCGAGTTCGTGAATCACCTTCGCAATCACAACATCGTCGCGATATTGTGTACGGCCATTGAGAGATGATCTTACGAGGTAGGCCTTTTCGAACGCTAGAGCTTCCCCTTTTGCGTTCAGGGATTCGCATGCGATCACTGCCCGCAATGCGAACAGCGCCCAAGGTCGCATGGTCGAAGCGTCCGTACCCGCCTCGTTCAGATCGACCACAATGGAGGATGCCGCCTGGAGAGCCAGCGCTTCTCTTACTTGTTCAGGTGGATGTGTCCACAACTCGCGCAATACTTCTCGCGCGAGATTCACTGATGTGTAGACATCGCCGCGACTCATTCGACAAGTCGACACCTCTAGCTTCAACCACGATTTGGTGTAAAGGAACATCTTGGCGTGCTGCGGGTTGCGTGTCGGCAGGTTGTCGAGGTGGTGATCGATGAAGCTGAGCAACGAGACAGCATGTGCGGCAAGCTGGTCGACGACAAAGTACTGGTTTTGCTTTCGTGCGTGCGCGATCCATCCGTGGAGGAAGTACATCATCATCGTTATCTGCTCGCTCAACCGGATTGGCGGTATTTGGCGGACAAATAAGCGTTGAAGGATCTCATGGACGAGTGGGTGGATGTCGATGGTATCGCTTGCCTCGTTCTGCTCGCCGTCGTCGTCGAGGAGCAATACGCGGTGGGCTATCGACTGGGTTCGCATGATGCTGATGTGACGCCGACGCAGCGCAGCGTCCGCAAACGATGGTTCTGGCAAATGCCCAAGACGCATCTCGATGCTCTCGGGCATCGAGGCGATCAGGTAGTTCAGGGGAATCATGTCAGGGGTGAGAAGTGAGGCGCGATAGAGCATCGCCTGCACCATCCGTACATCTTGGCGGTCGTGGCCAACGATCCCTGATCCAAGATGCCGAACCGCGTGCTCGATGGCGGCGAAGGCCGTGCGATCAAATCCAGGCGGTATGGATCCGATATCTTCGAGCGCGTCCAATTGGGCAAAGTAACCCGCCGACAGCTCGCCGACTGTGCCCGCGGCGTTGCGAAAGTACAAGGCCGCCATGGCGACGGCCAGCGGTATCGACCCCAGGCGAGCGACAATCTCTTTGACCGCATCGGACCGTTCAGTCGTCGCATCGAGGCCTGCGTAGCTAGCAAAACAGGCCGTTGCCTCGTCTTCTGCGAAGGGCCCCACAGTCAGAATCGTTGACGACGGCCACCAGCCGGTTTCATTAGTCGTCGTCACGAGTACGCATCCATTGCCCTGGGTCGGCATAAATCTTTCGATGTCGGCGCGGGCAGGTACGCCGTCAAAAACGACAAGCCAGGGTCCCCGATGGCTGGCCAACGCTTCGCGGAAGCGTTCTGAAGGGTCAATGGTGAGTGGAAGCTCAGTCCGGGTCAGTTCCTGCACGAAGCGCCGGAGGTTGGCCTCAATCAGGCCTGTATCACTGCAGTCGATCCAGCAGATGAACTCGTAGGAGTTGCGATACATGTGGCAGAAGTGTGCGGCAAGCGAAGACTTCCCATAGCCGGTTTGGCCCTGTGCAACCAGGTGTTTAACTTGGTGTCCGTCGGCTGGCTTCCCGAGCGCTTCGCGTACCTGTTCGAGGAGGTGCAGTCGGGTCACCGTCGCAGGCAACACGGGTATACCGTTAACGGGTACGCCCCAATCAAAACTGCCCACGACGTGGGCGATCTCCGGATCGGGGATCGACATGAAACCGACGATTTCGAGTGAATCGAACTTAGCCGGACCGTCTCCTGTTGCTGACCGGAAAATTCTGTCTAGCAATAGTTTTGCGATTATTCGACATGAAACGCTGCCTTGCCCCAGGGCTTGGTCCGAACGAAACTGTCGCACAAGGTCTTCAATGGCCTCCGTCAGGTGCTCGATCGAGCGCTTGTCGACGACGATCAGCGAATCCGTATCACCCTTAGTCCCGTCCGGGTCAAGGCCGACATAGTCCCACTGCTCGATCTCGTCAGTATCCAGGGTCTGCGAACATCGTTCCTGCAAGCCTGGACCCAACGGACGGTTCGTTACGAGCACTGACCGTGTTGCCAACTCGCCGTTGAGACGTAGAAAAACGGTCTCGGCTTCGCCGTGGTAAAGCTTGTTGTCGTCGGGGTTGCTGGATCCCTTTACTTGGGCTCGCTCCACAATCCGGTCGTCCAAGCCGATCGCAAAGTCGATGATGTCGTCGTCCCGGGCGATGCCCTCATTCATCAGCGTCGTCGGCTCGACATGGAGAGTAATCGCCGGCAATTCGCTCAGGTGATCGCGCATATAGCGGAGAAAACAGTCTATCGTTGCGAGATATTGATAGCGGTAACCAAACGCGGACTGATTACCACCGGCCACTTTCTCCCTCCTTTCACACTTGTGGGCGCCAGGGCGGCAGTCGCGGGTCCTAAAGCCAAGCAGGAACCCCCTATTCTTCGTTGTCGTCGTCCAAAGTCACTTGCATCATCACGTCTCCCCAGCTATCCATCTCGTCGTCGACATCAAAGAGTTCGCGCTGATATTCCTCGGGTATCAATCCGTTGGCGATCGCGGCAAGGATTGCGAACGGCTGCATCAACGGATCGCGGAAACGGTAACGATACCGTTTCTTCTCGCCCCGACGTTCAAGAACATGGCCGCGGCTTTCTCCGAGGAAGCTGGAAAGGTGACGTGAAAACGACGGAGTTTTGTCGGGAGAACCCATGATTCGGGAGATCGGCTCCTCGACGGCCTTCGCGGCGAAGTATCCGAGTTCGTCCTTCTGCGCCAGCGCACAGGCAGCCAGCACCTGGGCGTAGAGGTTCTCAGGCCGACAACTTTCAACAGCATGGTGGTACAGCGCCGCGCCAGAATGCGAGCTTACGACGGCTTGAGTTGACTCGATCACATCATGGAGGAAGACCGTCTCACGATCATCGTTGACCGCTCTTTCGCCAGCCTTCAACGACAAGAGGTGGCCGTAGGGCGGTAACCCTTCGGAGACGCGAACGATTCGTTCGACGGCGCTTTTCTCGATTTGGACCGCAGCCTCAAAGAATCCCCGCGTCACGAGCTCGCGCATCTCCACGGCATTCATTCGAGGAACCTGAACCTCCTCCAGGCAACGCCGAACGGATTCGTGCTCTCCGATGAGATTTTCGATCGAATCGGCCACACCCACGAACACAAGTTTGCTGGCGACTGCATGATCAGACAGCGCTTTTATGGTGTCGGCCATCAAAGACAGCGCCTCGTCGTCGTCGACCCGGTCGTACTCGTCGATAACGATGACCATATAGGGATTGACACGAGACAGTACGCGGCGCACCTGGTCTGGATTGGGCGTTTCGTAGTCGGGGAAATCGCTCGTGGAGTCGATACCCAGCTCTAAGAATATCTTGGCCCAGATCGATCGAAAGTCGTCGCCGACGCTGCAGTTCACTCGAACGGCGTACCTGCGGTAAGCGTCTTCGGTCGGCACCAGCAGATCCGACAGAATGTTAGCCAGACTGGTTTTCCCGACGCCACGTTCGCCATACAAGATGGCGTGTCGCCCCGGCTGAACCACCGCCGAGGTGATTTGCAGTATCTGGTCGATGCGGCCGGAAAACGCAGACCGCGAGCTCACCGGTGTGCTTGGTGTAAACACCCTGTTCAGGGCCATGCGGCGGGCGAGTTTCGTGTCGGCTTCAGGCCTGGTCACGGCGACTGACTTTAGTCCGACGCGCAGATCGACTGCAAATAAACGAGCCTCTACTGTTTATATGGTCCATACTACTGTATCTACCTTACTTGCGACTGTGAGATAGCAACTCGAGCGGCACCCGGCTCGCCGTGACGCGGCATCTCCCCCAGTTAACGGACCAACATCCGGTCACTGCGAAAACACTCGGACATCACTCCATATCCTGGCTGATCAACGGCTTAGCTGAAGGGTCTCAACCCGTGTCGCAGGTGGCCAAGTCCCCTCGGACACAATCTATTAGCTACAGGCATATAAAGACCTGCTTTAACTTGGATGAAGTAGATTTCTAGCGTTTGCTGACGTCCATCGGATATCGCCTTCCTCCGACGCGTGACTGCCGCGGATACTGGTTGTCGCGCGTCCATGCACACCAACCCCGGCCGACGGCTGGCAAGCGCTCTTCCCTTGATGTGTTCCGCGATCGCGGCCGACCAGATGCCAGTTCGCTGGCGAGCCAGGGCTGATGCGCATGCCGGCACTTAGCCCCGAGACAAGAGAACCCCGGCCGCATCATGGCTCATGTCCAGAGAGGCGGAATCCGGGGACTTCTGGCCGCTATATCAGCCGTTATTGACATCGGCATAAACCTGCGCAACACCCGGCGGACGCTTCAATGCTCCTGCTCAGGACCCTTTTTGGCTCCCGTTGTCTCACGCCATTCACAATGGCACTGGGCACCGACATCGACCCGAAGCGCGAAGACCCCGCAGCGTGCCGCTCCTACGTACAGCAAGCCAGCGTCAACTGAGCGAACGGGCATCCCGCGCGACACGTAACCGACAAGCATCCAATGAAGACGGTGTTCGGTGTTCGGTATAGACCGAACACCGAACACATGCGATGATCTACCCATGACAGGATCGCTCCGCACCGAAATGAACGCCGTCGACGAACTCGCCGGTGCCGTGGCCGCGGTGGGGCTCAAGTTCGTGCGCGCGGACGAAGCCAACGATCTGTACGCGGACGGGGTCCTCGTCTTGCCCGACAACCGCCAGCTGCTCGTCGAGGTCAAAACCTCGTCACTAATGACCGCAAAGGGCTTGCGGGACCAGCTACAACTGTGGAGTCACCAACTGCGCGCGAACACCGTCGGCGTGGTCGTAGCCAACCGCATTACCGCCGATGCGCGCGAAGAGCTCCGCGCTGCCGGCTGGAGCTGGTTGGACACTCGCGGCCACCTACGGCTCGCCGCCAATGGACTGCTGGTAGACGCGAACGTGCCGGCTGCCATGCACGCGCCACGCCGGCGCGAACCGTTCGCCGGTCAAGTTGGCATCGAATTAGCGTCAGCCATGCTGCTCACACCCGACCGCGTGGTCTCCATTCGTCCCCTCGCCACGCAGATCGGCCGCGCCCCCAGCTCGGTATCCGACACGATTGCCGCGTTCCGCGACGCCAACCTGATCGCTCCGGACGGGCGCCCCAGAACACCAGAGCTCTTCTGGGAGTTAGCGTCACGGTGGAAGCCTACCGAACTCGCCGTGGCAAGTGAGCCGCGAGACGGTGGCCTGCTTAATGCGCTGCGGGTGAACCTCGACGACTTCGACAAGCCCGGATGGGCGCTCAGCGATTCGCGCGCTGCCGCCGTATACGGCGCGCCGATCGCGATCAGATCAAACCATCCACCGGTGCTCTACGTTCCCGACCAGCAGGTGATGCGCCGCGCAGCCAAACTGCTCGCACCCGCGCGCGAGCACACCACGCCCGCAGCCGTCTTGCGTGTTGCACCCACGCCCCTGGTTTGCATATACCGGCAAGATCCAGTGGATTTTCCCGGCAACGGGAACAACGAGCACTGGCCCATGACCCGCCCCCTTTTCGTGGCTCTCGACCTGGCCCAGGACCCAGGTCGAGGGCGCGAGATGCTAGATAGCTGGACTCCCCCAGAGCCGTGGTCTCGTGTCTGGTAAACAGCTTCAGACCCCGCGGGTAGAGCTGCTGGGCGCCCAAATGTCGGCACTGACGGACGCAATCCGCACCACCGAGACGCTGACTGGTCAGCCTGTGACGGTGATCGGAGGCCTGGCCGTGATATGCCGCCTCAGCAGCCCGCATCGTGCCACCAGCGACCTCGACATCGTCAACCGCCGCAGCGACCATCAAGCCCCTCAGCTCGAACTGCTGATAGCGAAGAGCGAGCCGGTCGAAGGACGCAACGCGGCGCTGGTCACGACTGCGGCCGGAAAAGTGATCGTCGACGTCTTGGAAGTGGCCGACGCCGATTTGCACCCGCTGCCCGACGATCCCACCGGCCGGCTCTTCGTGCTGTCGCACGCCTGGGCTGCTGCCACCGCGACTCCGATCATCATTGGTGTCCACGGACAGCCTGATATCGCGGTTGCAGTTGCCGAGCCCGGCCCGCTGATCGCCATGAAACTTCAAGCGACCTTCGATCGCGGCAAAGCCAAGGAAGGCACGGACTTGCTTGACATCGTCCGCCTCACTTTGGATCAACAATCGGGACCCACGGTGCGAGAGCAGCTTTCAGTGGCTGAGTCCCAGCTCGCGCAGGACATCGCACAACACGTGGAGTTCTGCCTCAACGCGCGCGCCGACCGATCGCTATCACTGATCAACGCAATCCCCGAAGGCGCCGACTTACGTCTCGATGACATCCACCTCGCCGCCGAGCTACTCAGCGGAGCGCTAGCCCACTGACCGCTGAACCTCACTTTGGAGCAGCACAAGCTTGCCTGATTCGTTCGCCAGTAGTTGCCAGCGCGGCGTCGGCAGGATAATGACTCGTCAGGATCAATGGCTCAGTTGAAAGATCTCAACTCGTGTCGCAGGTGGACAAGTCCCCCCTCGGACACGCGCGGTGCAGGCCCGCTTCCCGCCTCGAGAGACGGCCTGCCGAAGTCATGCGCCAGGGGTCGAGAAGTGGCTCCTCCCGCTGCACGTCCGATGCGCGGCCACCGCGGCCGCGACGCGAGCGAACCCCTGTCCCAATCCCGTACGCGTAGAGTCGGCTTAGCGTCAGCCGAAATCCGGTTTCCCCGTTGACAGGTCAATTGCATGCATGATGGTGCCCACCTAGGCGTCGAGATCGACCTTGACGCTTTGTGGGCGGCGGTACCGTGCCCCACGCTGGTCATCGATCACGAGGGAATCGTGCGGGCGCTGAGCGGGTCGGCCGAATCGCTCTTGCCGGGAGCGGTGCCGGGCAGCCGGATCGACGAGTCGGTCGATTGGCTCTGGCGGGCACACGACCGTCTCATCCAGGCTGCCCCCGCTGCGGTCGATCGGGACACGTCCGTTGTCTCGGGAAACGTCGTCTCGGGAAGCGTCGTCTCGGGCAACGTCGTCTCGGGAAACGTCGTCTCGGGAAGTGTGGGCGGCCGCAAGTTCGACGCGCACGCCGCGGTCCTGCCCAGCGGCGAGGTGGCGTGGTCACTGGTCGAGGACACCGCCCAGCTGTTGCGTCAGGCCCAGGAGGCGCTGGCGCGGGAGCAGGAGCGCACGGCGATCCTGCTCGAGGCTTCTTCGGTGTTGACGGCGTCGCTGAACGTGGACCGCTGCCGGGAGGCGACCGTGCAGATGGCCGCCCGGCACCTGTCCGACGCGGCGGTGCTGGTGGCCCCGGCGGGCCGCGGCCGGCGGCTGCCGGTCTTCTACAGCGGAGCGGCCGGGGTGGTCGAGCAGTGCAGTGTCGACGCCGACCCCGCGGTGGTGGCGGGCCTGAGTGAGGCGCTGCACGGGTTCCCGCCGGTATCCTCGGGCTGGATCGACCCGGCGACAATACCCGAATGGCTTGTCCCCCAACATTTCCCGGGCCCAGTCGGCTCGGTGATGATTTTGACGCTGCCCGGCCACGGCGTTTCCGCCGGGGCGTTGGTGTTGCTGCGGTGCATCGATCGGCCGGTGTACAGCGCGGACGACGAGATGTTCGCGGGAATGTTCGCCGCCCGGGCCGGGGCGGCGTTGTCCGCCGCGCGGCTCTACGCCGAGCAGGCCGCCATCACCCGCACGCTGATGCGTGACCTGCTGCCCCCGCCGCTGCACGGATTGCACGGCATCGAATTCGCCGGCGGTTACCGCGCTTCGAAGGATTACGAGGTCGTCGGCGGCGATTTCTACGACTTCCACCCCGGGGCGCGTCCGGAGGACGAGACGCTGGTGGTCCTGGGCGACGTGTGCGGCAAGGGCCTGGAGGCCGCCGTGATGACCGGCAAGATCCGCAACACGCTGCAGGCGCTGACGCCGCTGGCCCAGGACCACGAGGAGGTGCTCACGCTGCTCAACCGCGCCATGTTGAGCGCGGATCACACCCGGTTCGCCACGTTGGTCCTGGCCTCGGTCGCCTACCGCGACGGCCAGGTGGTGCTGCGGTTGACCTGCGCCGGGCATCCGCCGCCCTTGATCGTGCGCGACAACGGGCAGGTGGAAGAGGCCGACACCAAGGGCACGCTGGTCGGCGCCCTGGAGCGCATCACCGTGCAATCGTTCGAAACGTCCCTCGCGCCCGGCGAGACGTGCCTGCTTTACACCGACGGAATCACCGAGGCGCGTGGCGGACCGCTCGGCGACGACTTCTTCGGCGAGCAACGGCTGGCGGCCTCGCTCACGGGGTGTGCCGGGATGCCGGCCGAAGCGGTCGTCGAACGCGTCCTGATGCTGGCCACGCAATGGGTGGGGCAGCGGGTGCACGACGACATCGCGGTCGTGGCCATCACTGCCCCGCAGCGCACCCACCTCAGCGCCGTCGACGGCCACACCCGGGGCAGGTACGTGGCATGAGGCCTTACGATGCCGATTCGGCCGCCGCCCGCGCGACCGGCGCCACCGACGAACTCCTTGTCCGCGAACGACTTTGGGGGGCGCTCACCGACCGCGACGAATACGCCGCGGCGGCCACCGTGTTCGCCGCGATGGATGCCGGCATGACGGCGGAGGACGTGCTGCTCGAGGTGATCGCCCCCGTCCAGCACAAGGTGGGCACCGAATGGGCCGCCAACCGCATCAGCGTCGCCCAGGAACACGCGGCCACGGCCATCAACGATCGCGTCATCGCCGCGTTGGCACATCACCCCGCCGGCAAAGCCGTGACCCACGGCGGCCGAGTCGCTGTGGCGTGCGTGGACGGCGAGTGGCACGCTTTGCCCGCGCGGCTGCTGGCGGAGGTCCTGCGGTTGCGCGGCTGGCAGGTCGACTTCCTCGGGGCACAGGTCCCGACCCCGCACTTGATCGCCCACCTGCACCAGCACGGCCCGGACGTCGTGGCGCTCTCCTGCTCCATCCCCACCCGGCTGCCCACCGCGCACGCGGCGATCGTCGCGTGCCAGTCCGCCGGGTTTCCGGTCCTGGCCGGTGGCGCCGCCTTCGGCCGCGACGGCCGCTTCGCCCGTCGGCTGGGCGCCGACGCCTGGGCGCCCGATGCCCGGACCGCCGATCAACGCCTGAACCGGGGATTCCCCGCCGTCAGGCGGATTCCCAACCGCCAGCCGGTCGATGACCTGCCGCATCTGGTAGACCAGGAATACACCTTGGTGAGCCGGAGCGCGGCGCAGCTGGTCAAGTCCACCGTCGCCGACTTGGAGGACCGCTTTCCCGCCATGCGCGCCTACTCCACGCAACAGCACCAGCACACCGTCGAGGACGTCGGCCACATCGTCGACTTCCTCACCGTGAGCTTGTACGCCGACGACGACGCGTTGTTCGCCGACTTCATCACCTGGACCGCCGACATCCTCGCCGCGCGCGGCGTTCCGGCGGCGTCGCTGCACCCGGCGTTGGATTTGCTGACGGCGCAACTCAAGGAGTTCCCCCGCAGCCAGCGCCTCCTGGCGGCAGCAAACCATGCCCTCACCACCGTCGGCCCGGGAGCGTCGGTATGAACCTCTCCCTGGACGTCACCGTGACCGGACGATCGGCCTGCGTGCGGGTGTCCGGCGACCTGGTCTACGAAACGGTGGATGCCATGGTCGACGCCGCGGACCGGCTGCTCAGCGCAGTGCCGTCCCCGGCACACCTGCACCTCGACCTCTCCGGACTGGCCTTCTGCGATTCCGCCGGCCTATCCGGCCTGCTCCTCGTCCATCGCCGGAGCTGTCAGGCGGGCGTGCAGCTGCATTTGGATCAGCGGCCGCGGTTCCTCGATCGCATCCTGGACCTCACGGGAACGTTCGAGCACCTCGTCACCGCACCGCGCGGCGATGCCGGATCACGGAACGCCCCGGGAGAGAGCCGGGTTCGCTGACCGGCGCGGGGCCGCTGCCGAACCCGTAGGCTCGGTGGTGACCGATGACACCCAACGGATTCCTTCGCCGCACTGCGACGCGCACGTTCCGCGACCGTCGCGAGGCGGGTCGCGCCGTGGCCGAACAGTTGACGTCCTACCGCAACAGGGACGACGTGCTGGTTCTCGGCCTGGCCCGCGGCGGCGTGCCCGTCGCCTGGGAGGTCGCCGCGGCGTTGCACGCGCCCCTGGACGTGTTCCTGGTCCGCAAGCTCGGGGTGCCGCACTGGTCGGAGCTGGCGATGGGCGCGCTGGCCAGCGGCGGCGGTGTCGTGATGAACGACGACGTGGTGTCCAGCCTGCGCATCACCGACGAGCAGGTGCGCGAGGTGATCGACAACGAGGCGGCCGAACTGGCCCGCCGCGAGAGCGCGTACCGCGGCGGCCGCCCAGCAGCGAATCCGGCCGGCAAGGCGGTGATCCTGGTCGACGACGGGATCGCCACCGGCGCCAGCATGCTGGCCGCCGTCCGGGCGGTGCGAGCCACGGGCCCGAAGTCGATCGTCGTCGCGGTCCCGGTCGGGTCCGCGACGACCTGCCGTGAGCTCGGGCTCGAGGCCGACGAGGTGGTTTGCGTGTCGATGCCGGCCGGGTTCGAAGCCGTGGGCCAGGTATACGCCGACTTTCATCAGGTTGGCGACGACGAGGTGCGTCAGACGCTCGCCACGCCCACCGGCTGAGTGCTACTTGGCGGCGTCGTCGCCGCGGCCCTCCACGGGCACCGCCGACTGTTCGGTGGCCTGTTCGGTGGCCGCTGAATCAGCGTCCCCCGACGGTCCGTAGCCGCCCTCGTCCGGGGCCTCCTCGGGGTAGTCGACGGCCTCGTCGCTCGCGTCGGCCTGGGCCTCGCCCTCGTCCTGGTGCTGGTCTGCGCCGCCCGCGTCGCGCCGCTGCCGCTCCTGCAACGCGTCGACGATCAGCAGCACGACGCCGAGGACGCTGGCGCCGATGCACACCCAGGCGACCAATTCGTTGCTCGTGACCACCGCGAACACCAACGCGACGAGCCCGACCAGGGCCAGTACCAGCGCAATGATCAGCATGGGTCATCCTCCAAGCGGCGAGCGGGACAGCCAGTTCGTGTGCAGGTCTCAGTGTGCCAACCGCGCGGCTTGGCGAGTGTCCGGCACGCCTGTGAGGTTAGTTGTTACCCCGATTGAATTGGTCGAACCCGCCGGCATCGGCGCTGGAGTCGACGGGTGCCGCGGATCCGCGCTGGCCGAGCTCCTCCAGCTGCGATTCCAGGTAGGTCTTGAGCCGGGTCCGGTACTCGCGTTCAAAGGTGCGCAGCTGCTCGAGGCGGCCTTCCAGGACGGTGCGCTGCTGGTTGATCGTTCCCATGATCTCGGAGTGCTTGCGTTCGGCGTCGGCCTGCAGGGCGTCGGCCTTCTCCTGGGCCTGGCGCAGCTGTGTCTCGGAGCGGGTTTGGGCGTCCGAGAGCATCGCGTCGGCCCGCTGCCGGGCCTCGGTGACCGTGGTCTCGGCGGTCTGGCGGGCCTCGGTGAGGATCTGGTCGGCGTTGGCGCGCGCGTCGGCCAGCATCTTCTCCGACTCCGCCTTGGCGGTGCTGGTCAGCCGGTCGGCGGTGTCCTGGGCCAAGCTCAGCACCCGAGCGGCCTTCATGGCCTGTTCCTCGTTGCTCGACGCGGCGGCGGGCGCGGCTACGGGCGCCGGCTTGGGCGCCGGCTCCGGCTCGGGGACGGGAATCGCCTGAGTGGGCGCGGCCGCGGCGGCCGGAGTGGCTCCGGCGCCACCGCCGGCGGCCAGCTCCTGGTCCAGCTCCTCGATCCGCTGACGCAGATCGCTGTTCTCTTCGATGAGCCGCGTCAGCTCGGCCTCAACCAGATCGAGGAAGGCGTCGACCTCGTCTTCGTTGTAGCCCCGCTTGCCGATCGGTGGCTTACTGAACGCCACATTGTGGACGTCGGCTGGTGTAAGCGGCATTGTTTCGTCCCCTCAAGTTCCTGTCTAACGTTCTGGAAAGTGTAGAACGCAGTGGTAGCCGTCGTGCAACTGCCGTCCATCCTGTCACACCAGGCGCGACCGTTGCTGTTTAGGCCAATAAATAAGAACCAATTTCAAACCCTGAGGGCAATAAAATCCGAAACCTTAGAATTTTTAAATCGCAGCCATCAAACCGAAGCTAAAACGTGGCCGAACCGTCTCCGGGCCGGAAGCCGGGCCGACGGCAGGCTCAGGTTTGCGCGGCGCCGAACGCCAGCTGCATGCCGATGAACGCGACCAGCAACAGCACCATGATGGACAGGTCGAACCGGACCGCCCCGATGGTGAGTTGCGGGATCAGCCGGCGCAGCAGCTTCACCGGGGGATCGGTGATCGACATGATGATCTCGAGGATCACGACCGTGATGCCGGTGGGATGCCAGTCACGGCTGAACGAGCGGATGAACTCGACGACGACCCGAGCGATGAGCAGCAGCCAGAAGATGAACAGCGCAAACCCAAGGATCTGAAAGAACAGCACCAACTGAAGAGCCCCGACCTTACCGATGAGATGTCAAGCGCCGCGGGCGTGCGCGGCGAATGCCAGCGTACCGACTCCGGGCGGTGGGCCACATCTCAACCGGCATCTCAACCGGCCCAGCCGCCGAACGCGGCGACCGGCGGGCGCCGGCCGAGCCGGGGTTATTGGTAAGCGTAGAAGCCGGTTTCGGCGATCCGCCGACGCTCCTCCGGGGACACATCGACGTCGGCGGGCGACAGCAGGAACACCTTGGTCGCCACCTTGTCGAAGGAGCCGCGCAAGGCGAAGGCGAGGCCGGCGGCGAAGTCGACCAGGCGCTTCGCGTCGGCGTTGTCCATCGACACCAGGTCCATGATGACCGGGGTACCGTCGCGGAACCGCTCGCCGATCGTGCGGGCCTCGCTGTAGTCCTTCGGCCGCAGCGTGGTGATCTTCGAGAGGGGGTGGCCCTCCTCGAACATCATCGCCATCCGGCGCGGGTCCATCGCCAGCGCGCCGCGGGTGGAGTTGCGCAGCCAGGACCCGAAGCGGGGCCTGCCCATCTCCGGTCGGTCGAACTCGCGGGGGTGGACGGCGCCGTAGCGCGACTCCTCCCCGTACCCGCCGGGGTAGCCGCCCGGCGGCGAGTAGTCGGCGGGCTCGCGCGGGTCGTCGTAGTCGCGGCCCTCGTACCGGCCTTCCAAGCGACCCTCCATGCGTCCATAGCCGTCGTCGAAGCGCGGGCGCGGGAAACCGCGGGACGGTGCGTGGTCGTCGTAATACTCGTCGTCGTAGTCGTCCATCGGGGCCATACCGAAATAGGCCTTGACTTTGTGCAGTGTGCTCATTGCGTTGACCCCTTCTAGCCCCTGATGCTTGGTGTCAGTGATGAAGATGTGACTACAGTGACTTAATACGGTGACGGTAGCGGCCGCGGGCCCAATAGCGCGGTACCGACACGCACACATGTGGAACCGTGTTTGACGGCGACTTCGAAATCGTCGGACATGCCGGCGGACAGGCCGACCGCGTTCGGATGCGACTCGAGGATGCGCAGGTGCTCGGTTCGCAGGCGGGCGAAGGCCGCGTCGGGGTCCGAGCCCAGCGGCGGGATCGCCATCAGCCCGGCCAGTTCCAGGTGCTTGGACTCCTCGACCTGGTCGCACAGCTGGTCGACCGCACCTGGAACCGAGATGTCGACGCCGCCGCGTGATTCGTCGCCGTCGAGGCTCAGCTGGACGTAGATCCGCATCGGGTCGGCTCGGCGGCCCTCCGCCATGGCCGCCGACACGCCCCGTTCGAGGGCGCCGACCAGCTGCGAACCGTCTACCGAGTGGGCAGTGTGCGCCCAGCGGGCGACCGAGCGGGCCTTGTTCCGCTGAATGTGGCCCACCATGTGCCAGCGCAGGGCCGGTGCATCCGCCCGCGAAGAGGCCGCCAAAAGTTTGGTGACTTCGCTCACTTTTGCCGACGCTTCCTGATCCCGCGATTCGCCGACGGCCCGACAACCCAATCGCGACAAAGTCACGACATCGGTTGCTGGAAAGAATTTGGTAATCGGCAGGAGTTCGATTTCACCGACATTGCGACCCACCGCTTCGGCGGCCGCCGCAAGGCGCGAGCGCACGGCGGCTAATGCGTGCATCAATTGCGTTTCCCGGTCGCCGTGACCCGCCGGGGCCGGCGTCCTGTCCGCCATCGCGGTCACTCCATCCACACCAACGAGGCCAGCCGCCCCGTCGGTGCGTCCCGGCGATGGCTGAACAGGGCCGGGTCGTCGACCGTGCACCGCGGATCGACGTCGATGGCCGTGACGCCCAAACCCTTTAACTGCCAAGCGATTCCGGCGCGAAGGTCGAGTCCGGGGGTACCGGCCGCGGTGGTGGTGCGGCTGCCGGGCAGCGTGGCCTCCACCTCGTCCGCCATGGCCGCGGGCACCTCGTAGTTGCGCCCGCTGACCGCCGGCCCCAGCAGGGCCGAGATGTCCTCGGCGTGCGACCCGAGTGTCAGCATCGCCTCCACGGTGCGGGCCACCACCCCGAGCTGGGCGCCGGCGCGACCGGCGTGCACCGCCGCGGCCACACCGGCGCGGGCGTCGGCCAGCAGCACCGGCACGCAGTCGGCGGTCACCACCGCCAGCGCCAGTCGCGGGGTGGTGGTCACCAACGCGTCGGTTTTGTCGACCGCGCCGCCGCGGGGCCCGTCGACCACCTCGACCCGGTCACCGTGGACCTGGTTCATCCACACCACGCGGTCGGGCCCGAGTCCGATCGCGGTGGCGAGCCGGTTGCGGTTGGCGGCCACCGCCGCCGGGTCGTCACCGACGTGGTCGCCCAGGTTGAAGGAGTCGAACGGTGGACCCGAGACACCGCCGGCGCGGGTGGTGGTCACCCGACGGATGCGCACGCTCACTTCTTCAGTATCCGGAGCCCCCCGGCTGCCAGTGGGCAGCGCCATCCGGCTCCTACCTTTCGTGGCCGGTTTGTCGCGCACTGGCAAGCAACTCGAGACCCTCAGCGGCGCATGAACGGCGGCACGTCGACGTCATCGTCGTCGCCACCGATATTCAGCGTGGCGCCGTTGGTGTGGACCGGCACACTGACTGCGTCGACGGGTTCGAACAGCGTCGACGTGAGCTTGCCGGCCTTCGCGGATTCGATGCGATGCGCCCCACCCTTTTCGGCGGCACTGTCCCCGGTGACCGGTCTGCGGCCGGGGCCGGCCGCGCTGAAGCCCGCGGCGATGACGGTGACGCGCACCTCGTCGCCCAGCGAGTCGTCGATGACGGTGCCGAAGATGATGTTGGCGTCCTGGTGGGCGGCGTCCTGTACCAGCGAGGCCGCCTCGTTGATCTCGAACAGGCCCAGGTCGCTGCCGCCGGCGATCGACATCAGCACGCCCTGGGCGCCCTCCATCGACTGCTCCAGGAGCGGTGAGTTGATGGCGATCTCGGCGGCCTTGAGCGACCGGCCCTCGCCGCGGGCCGACCCGATGCCCATCAGGGCCGTGCCGGCACCGGACATGATGCCCTTGACGTCGGCGAAGTCGACGTTGATCAGGCCGGGCGTGGTGATCAGGTCGGTGATGCCCTGCACACCGTTGAGCAGCACCTCGTCGGCGCTGCGGAATGCGTCCATCAGCGACACCGCGGCGTCGCCCATCTGCAGCAGCCGGTCGTTGGGGATGACGATCAAGGTGTCGCAGCTCTCCCGCAGCGTGTTGATGCCGCCTTCGGCCTGCGAGCCGCGGCGCTTGCCCTCGAAGGAGAACGGCCGGGTGACCACGCCGACGGTCAGCGCGCCCAGCTTGCGGGCGATGCTGGCGACCACCGGCGCGCCACCGGTACCCGTCCCGCCGCCCTCGCCGGCGGTGACGAACACCATGTCCGCACCGCGCAGCAGCTCCTCGATCTCGTCCTTGGCGTCCTCGGCGGCCTTGCGGCCGACCTCCGGGTCGGCGCCGGCGCCCAGCCCGCGGGTGGAGTCGCGGCCGACGTCGAGTTTGACGTCGGCATCGCTCATCAACAGCGCCTGCGCGTCGGTGTTGATCGCGATGAACTCCACGCCCTTGAGGCCCTGCTCGATCATTCGGTTGACGGCGTTGACACCGCCGCCACCGATGCCGACGACCTTGATCACGGCCAGGTAGTTATGCGGGGGGGTCATCATTCGGTTTCCTCCCTGATGGGCTCAAGTTCCTCGCGACGGGATTCCTCCCGCGTGTGCGGCCCGCCCTGGCAAACCCTCAACCTCAACCATAGAGTTAGAGTTATGTCAAGTAGTTCCGCGCAACCAGAACGGTATGGGCATGGCGCGCCCTGACCCCGCAGGCGCGCCGACGCGCGGCTCGCAAATTTTTTCTGTTGCCGCCGTCACACTGTCGGACGGGCGTTCCTACTTCACCGTGGGCAGGTCGGGGCTGGACACGTCGTAGGTCCGCCCCGGCTGCGTCAGCAGCGCGGCCAGCTTCTCCGCCTTCTCGTCGGTGCGATCGGTCGTCCCCCAGATCACCACGCGACCGTCGCCCAACGTGAGCGTGATCGAGGCCACCGAGGGTGCCGCGATCCGGCCCACCTGGCCCGCGACCTCGGGCCGCAGCGCGGTCAGCACCTGCAGCGCCGCCTTGGTCGCCGGGTCGTTGGGACCGGGATTGGCGACGTCGAGGTACGGCAGCGCCGGCGGCGGCGGCCCGGTCGCGAAATCGACGCCGTCGCGGTCGAAGAGGTGCGGGCCGTCCGGAAAGTCCTTCACCGCCACCGGAATTCGCTCGACGATCGTGATCCGCAGCGCCGAGGGGTACTGACGCTGCACTCGCGCGCTGGCCACCCGACGGATCGCCGCCACCCGGTCGGCGACCTGGTTGGTGTTGATCTGCAACAGGGGCGTCCCGGGCCGCACCTGCGCCGCGTCCAGCACTTCCTCCCGGGTCACCTCACCGGTGCCGACCACGACAATGTTGCGGGCCGACATCGCCGGGGTGAAATAGAGGATCAGCGCGAGCCCGACGCCCAGGACGACCAGCAGCACCGTCACCAGCAGCATCTTCAGGCCGCGAACCACGCCGCGGGCGACGGGTTTGGGCTCGTCGACCGGACGTCCGCTGGCCCGGCGTTTGGCCTCGCGGCGCGCTTCCTCGATGGCGGTGGCACGCGCTTGCGCGGCGCGGCGTTCCGCTCGTTCGCGGCGGGCCCGCCGGCGCGGCCCCTCGAATTCGTCCGGTTCCGCCGACGTTTCGGCCTCGGGTCCTCCGACGAACAGCGGCTCGGTCAGGTCTTCTCCGGCCGCGTCGGCGCCGGTCGGTTCGCCGACCACCGGCGTCGCGTCGTTCGGCTGGGTCATTGGAGGACTCCCGGGCGCCCGGGCGCGCTGCGGTTGTCCCGGATGCGCAGCGCGGTCACGATCTCCGGCCCCAGCAGGGTCACGTCGCCCGCGCCCATCGTGACGATGACGTCACCGGGGCCGGCGACCGCGGCCACCTGCTCGGCGACCGCGGAGAAGTCGGGCAGGTAGCGCACCGGCACGGTGACGTGCTCGGCGACGCTGGCGCCGCTGACGCCGGCCAGCGGTTGCTCGCGCGCGCCGTAGACGTCGAGGACGAAGACCTCGTCGGCGGCGTCGAGCGCGCGACCGAACTCCACGGCGAATTCCTTTGTGCGCGAATATAAATGGGGCTGGAACACGACCAGGCTGCGACCGCCGCCGCTCTGTTCGAGCACGGTGCGGACGGCGGCCAGCGTGGCGCTGATCTCGGTGGGATGGTGGGCGTAGTCGTCGAAGACACGCACGGACCCGGCGTTGCCGACCAGTTCGAACCGCCGGCGCACCCCCTCGAAGCCGGCCAGGCCGTCGAGCACCCCGTCGACCGGGGCGCCGATCTCGAGCGCGGCCAGCAGCGCGCCCAGCGCATTGAGCGCCATGTGCCGGCCGGGCACCGACAGCCGCATCACGCGGGGATGCTGTTCGCCCGCCAGCTGGATGTGCGCGACCGCTTCGGTGCCCTGCTGCTCCCAGGACAACAGGGTGGCCGCGAGCTCGGGCTGCGGCGGGGATCCGTAGCGCAGCACCCGGATTCCCAGCTCGGCGGTGCGCTCCGCCAGCGCGGCCGCGCCCGGGTCATCGACACACACCACCAGCACTCCCCCGGGGGCCAGTCGCTCGACGAAGGCGTCGAACACCCCGACGTAGGCGTCGGCAGTGCCGTAGAAGTCCAGGTGATCGGTTTCGATGTTGGTGACCACCGCGACGTTGGGCGTGTATTCCAGCAGCGAGCCGTCGCTTTCGTCGGCCTCGGCGACGAAGCAGTTGCCGCTGCCGTGATGGGCGTTGGTTCCGGCCTCCCCCATCTCGCCGCCGACCGCGAAGGACGGGTCGCGCCCGCAGTGCTGCAGCGCGACGATCAACATCGACGTCGTCGTCGTCTTGCCGTGTGTGCCGGTGACCATCAGCGTGGTGCGCCCGGCCATCAGACTGGCCAGCACCGCCGGCCGCAGGATCACCGGGACGCCGCGCCGCCGGGCTTCGACGAGCTCGGGGTTGGTCTTCGGGATGGCCGCGTGGGTGGTGATGACCGCGGTCGGGCCGCCGGGCAGCAGGTCGAGCGACGACGCGTCGTGGCCGATGCGGATCGACGCGCCCCGGGCCCGCAGCGCGTGGATGCCACGCGACTCCTTGGCGTCGGACCCGGACACCAGCGCGCCGCGGTCCAGCAGGATGCGGGCGATGCCGGACATGCCGGCTCCCCCGATGCCCACCATGTGCACCCTGTGCAGCTCGGGGGGCAACTCGGGCGGCGGCGGCTGCCCGGCGTTCACCGTCGCCCTCCCGCCGCTGCCTTCCTGGCGATGTCGAGCGCCGCCTGGGCCACCTGGCGCGCTGCGTCGGGATGCCCCACCCGCGCGGCGGCCGTCGTCATCGCGGCCAACCGCAGCGGGTCGTTGAGCAGCCCGGCCACCTCGCGGGCCACCAGCTCCGGCGTCAGGGCCGCGTCGGCGACCACCATGCCGCCGCCGGCGTTGACCACCGGCAGCGCGTTGAGCCGCTGCTCGCCGTTGCCGATCGGCAGCGGCACGTAGATGGCGGGCAAGCCGACCGCCGAGACCTCGGCGACGGTCATGGCGCCCGACCGGCAGATCGCCAGGTCGGCCGCGGCGTAGGCCAGATCCATCCGGTCGAGGTAGGGCACCGCCACGTAGGGCGGATCACCCGGCCGGCGCTCCGGCAGTTCCAGGGTGTTTTTCGGTCCGTGTGCGTGCAGCACCGACACGCCCGCGGCCGCCAGGTCGGCCGCGGCGCCGGACACGGCCCGGTTCAGCGACACGGCGCCCTGCGAGCCGCCGAACACCAGCAACACCCGCGCGTCGCCGGCGAACCCGAGGTGCCTGCGCGCCTCGGCGCGCAGCGCAGCGCGGTCCAGCGAGGTGATGGCCTCCCGCACCGGGATCCCGACCACCTCGGCGCGCGGCAGCCCGCAATCGGGCACCGCCGACAGCACCCGGTCGGCGCGGCGGGCGCCGATTCGGTTGGCCAGCCCGGCGCTGGCGTTTGCTTCGTGGATCAGCACCGGGACGCGCCGCCTGCGGCTGAGCCCGCGCGGTATACCGCGGGCGGCCAGGTACGCCGGCAGCGCCACGTATCCGCCGAATCCGATGACGACGTCGGCGTCCACCGCGTCGAGCACCGCGCGGGTCTCGCGGACCGCGCGCCAGACCCGCGGGGGCAGCCGCGCCAGGTCGCCGCTGGGCTTACGCGGCAGCGGCACGGGCGTGATCAGCTCGAGGTGGTAGCCGCGCTGCGGCACCAGCCGGGTCTCCAGCCCCCGGTGGGTGCCCAGCGCGGTGATGCGCACCTGCGGGTCGAGCGCGCTGAGCGCGTCGGCCACGGCCATCGCGGGCTCGACGTGGCCGGCGGTGCCCCCGCCTGCCAGCACCACCGACAGGGGCTTAAAAGCCGACAACGCGGCACCGGCGGGCTGGGGACTTGTCCCCCGCCCGCCGGTCGGCTTGCTGACCGTGTCGTTCACCCGTAACGCTGACCTTCCAGTGCGCGAGCGCGTCGTGCCTGACGCTGGCCGGCTCCCCGACTGGCGGAGCGTTGGCCAGATCCATGATGCACCGCCCTGCGGGCCGGGCGGGCGCCTGTGCGGGAGAACGCCGGCCGCAGCGGTTCCTCAGCCTTGTGCGGGGCCTTGCGGTAGGCCTTCTGGGAGGCCTTCTGGGAGGCCTTCTGCGAGGGCTTCTGCGAGGCCTTCTGCGAGGGCTTCCGGGCCGGCGCCTGGGCGGCCTTGCGCGTGCCGGTGCGGGACGGGGCCCCGTTGGCCGGCGGCTTGCCGCCGCGTTTGCGGTCGCGGAACGACTCGAGCCGGGTCGGCACGTACGGCTGGGGCAGTGGCAACCGCAGGAACCGGTTCACCTTGTCGTCGCGGCCGGCGCGCAGGGCGGCCACCGCCTCGGGTTCGTGCCGGGCCGCGTTGGCCATGATGCCGATCATGAAAAGCGTTGCCGCCGTGGAGGTTCCACCCGCCGAAATCAGCGGCAGCTGAATCCCGGTGACCGGCAGGATCCCGATCACGTAGCCGATGTTGATGAACGCCTGACCCAGCACCCACATCGTGGTGGTGGCGGTCAGCAGCCGCAGGAACGGGTCGGCCGACCGGCGCGCGATGCGCATCCCGGTATAGGCGAACAGCCCGAACAGGACCAGCAGCCCGAAGGCGCCGACGAAGCCCAGCTCCTCGCCGATGATCGCGAAGATGAAGTCGTTGTGGGCGTTGGGCAGGTAGTTCCACTTGGCGACGCCCTGCCCCAGGCCGTCGCCGAAGATGCCGCCGTGCGCCAGGGCGAACTTCGCCTGACGCGCTTGGTAACCGGTGTCCATGGGGTCGTTCTCGGGGTTCATCCACGACTTCACCCGGTCGGAGCGGTAGCCCGCCGACATGGCCAGCACGGCGCCGGCCATGAAGACCGCCAGCAGCGAGGTGGCGAAGACGCGCAGCGGCAGCCCGGCGTACCACAACAGCGCCAGCAGGATGATGCCCAGCGACACCGTCTGCCCCAGGTCGGGCTGCGCCACGATCAGCGCCAGCGCGATGACCGCGGCCGGCACCAGCGGGATCAGCATCTCGCGCAGCGAGGCCCGCTCCAGCCGGCGGGCCGCCAGCAGGTGCGCGCCCCAGATGGCGAAGGCGATCTTGGCCAGCTCGGACGGCTGCATCGAGAAGCCGGCGATGACGAACCACTTCCGGGAGCCGTTGGCCAGGTTGCCGATGCCGGGCACCAGCACGAGCACCAGCAGGATGACGGTGACGACGTAACCGGTGAACGCGACGCGGCGGATGAACCGCACCGACATCCGCAGCGACGCGTAGCAGGCGATCAGGCCGATCACCGTCCACAAAACCTGCTTGCCGAAGATCACCCAGGCCGACCCGTCGGCGTCGTAGGACCGCACTCCCGACGCCGAGAGCACCATGATCAAACCGAGCGTCGTCAGCAGCCCGGCCACCGCGATGATCAGGTGAAACGAGGTCATGGGCCGGCTCAGCCAGGCGCCGAACCGGTTCCGCCCCTCGCCGGCGAGCCGGGCTTTAGCCGCCGGCTTGGCCTCCGAGCTGCCGGCGGAGCTCACCGGGGCGGTCGCGGCGTCGGCCTCCCCCGGCTCGTCCGCTGTGGCGTCGGAGGTCTCCGCGGCGGCGGTGTCTGAAGTGTCTTTGCCCCGGCGTCTCAGCCGGGTCAGAGGGTTACCCACGCCCGCCTACCGGGTGGCCGCGCGGACGGCGGCAGCGAAGGCGTCGCCGCGGGCGGCGTACCCGGTGAACTGGTCGAACGACGCACCGGCCGGAGCCAGCAACACCGTGTCGCCGGGCCGTGCCAGGTCGCGGGCCGCGGCCACCGCCGCCTCCATGACCGAAGCGCCGGCATCCGGGCCCGAATGTTTCACTTCTGTCACATTTGCACCACTAGCCACAGCCGTCGCATTCATATCAGCATCCTCGCCTGTCACAACCTGGACGACGGGGACATCCGGCGCGTGTCGCGATAACGCCTCTGCAACCTCTTGGCGATCTCGGCCGATGAGCACCGCGCCGACCAGCCGGGGGGCGATCCTGGCGACCTCGGCGTCCACCGATGCGCCCTTGAGTAGGCCGCCGGCCACCCACACCACGCGCGGGTAGGCCAGCACGGACGCCTCGGCGGCGTGCGGGTTGGTGGCCTTGGAGTCGTCGACGTAGGTGATGCCGTCGGCGACCGCGACGACCTCCGCCCGGTGCCGGCCCACCCGGAAGGAGGCGATCGCCTCCGCGATCGGCTCGGCGGGCACGCCGACGCTGCGGGCCAGCGCCGCCGCGGCCAGGGCGTCCAGGATGCCGACGGGCCCCGGCACCGGGATCGAGTCGACCGGCAGCAGCCGGAGGTCGTCGGCGAAGGCGCGGTCGATCAAGTGGCCGTCCCGCACGCCCAGTTCGCCCGCCGCCGGTGCGCCGAGCCGGAATCCGACGCGCTGCGGCGCCGCGGCGGTCTCGAGCAGCGCGGCCGCCCGGGCGTCGTCCAGCCCCACCACCGCCACCCGGCCGCCGAGCACCCGCGCCTTGGCGGCGGTGTACTCGGCCATGGTGGAGTGCCAATCCAGGTGGTCCTCGGCGATGTTGAGGACGACGCCCGCGTAGGGGCGCACCGACGGGGCCCAGTGCAGCTGGAAGCTGGACAGCTCGACGGCCAGCAGATCGGCCGGCGCCTGCAGGACG
>NZ_LZJG01000163.1:0-742 GCF_001667785.1 Mycobacterium sp. E3247
CCGGCGTCGACGGCGTCCACCAGCCGGATCCGTCCCTCCGTCAAGGTTCCGGTCTTGTCGGTGATCAGGATGTCGATATCGCCGAAATCCTCGATGCATACCAGACGCTTCACCAGCACCTTGGCTTTGGCCAGTTGTCGGGAACCGGTCGCCAGGCTGGTGCTGACCACCGCGGGGAGAAGCTGTGGCGTGATGCTGACCGCGATCGCCAGCGCAAACAGTGCCGAATTGATCAGCGGCCGGTGCAACATCAAGTTGGTGACCAGAATCAGCGCGGTCAGCGCAACCGCGACCCGGAGCAGCAGATACGAAAACCGGCGCAGGCCGACCTGAAAGTCGGTCTCGGGTTGGCGCTCACTCAGACCCGCCGCGATCCGGCCGAACTCGGCGCGATTCCCGGTGGCATACACGACGGCCAAGCCTTCGCCCGCGCTCACGATCGTGCCCATGAACGCCACATCGGTCATGTCGGTCAGCGCGACGTCGGTTCCCACCGGCGTCGGTGACTTCTCCGAGCCGGTGGATTCCCCGGACAGGATGCCCTCGTCGCATTCCAACGCTGCCGTCTGGATCAATCGCACGTCCGCGGGCACCGCCTGCCCAAGGGAGAGCCGGATGACGTCCCCGGGGACGAGATCCCGGACGTCGACATCGACAAAATTCCCGTCGCGCCGAACGATCGCGGTGTGGCGTATGCGGGAATGCAGCGCAGCCGCGGCCTGCTCGGCGCGGTACTCGTTGA
>NZ_LZJG01000164.1:0-31796 GCF_001667785.1 Mycobacterium sp. E3247
CCGCCGGCGGCAGCTCATCGTGTACCGCGCCTTCTTCGAGCCGGGCGTGGACGGCTGGCCGGACCATGCGTGCCGCGGCTGCTCGATGATCGCCGACCACGTGGGCCACCTCGCCCACCTGAACGCCCGCGACACCACCCTGGTCTTCGCCTCGCGCGCGGCACAACCCGACATCGCGCGGCTGAAGGCGCGAATGGGTTGGCAGATGCCCTGGTACACGATCACCGACGACTTCGATGCCGACTTCGGCGTGGACCAGTGGCACGGCACCAACGCGTTCATCCGGGACGGCGACCGCGTGTACCGGACTTACTTCATCAACAACCGCGGCGACGAGGCGCTGGGCAACACCTGGAGTTACCTCGACATGACCGCACTCGGGCGCCAGGAGAGCTGGGAGGACTCGCCGGACGGTTATCCCCAAACCCCGCCGTACGAGTGGTGGGACTGGCACGACGCCTACGGCGAGCGCACGCCGTCGCGGTGGTTCGGCGAACCGGATCCCGACGACCCGAACGACCCGCGCCCGGCGCGCAACGGCTGAATCGGGACGATCGCATTTGGTGTCTTCGACCCGAATAACACGAATGCGCGGTAGCCGTCCAACGGCTACGCGCGCACTATTCGGCAGAGTGAATTGGGGCTATAAAATTCGGTGGTTCGCCCTGTTGACGTGGTAGCCCGCCGGGAACGACTTCTCGATGACCTGCAGGTGGTGGTCCACCCGGGACTCGAGTTCGAGGACCACGCAGCCGTCGCCGACGGTCTTGGACTCGAGGACTATGTACCGCTGGCCGCAATCCGTGATGGGATCACCCGAGTGCAATGTTTCGACGGGCACCAATTCCGGGGTTCCGTTTGATTCCACCCATCACACGGTAGGTCAATCCCGTGGGCGAGGGAATAGTTTTCGCGATCACCCGGGCTCACCGCGTCGCGGGCTGCTTGAAGAACACGCTGACGTGACGGATCCGCCCGTCGTCGCTTTGCTCGAACAGGATGCATTCCGGCCACCGCTTGGTGACCCCGTCCATTTCGAACGCCTCGGTCAGCTCGACGTAGGACAGCCGGGAGTTCACGTGCGAAACCCGCTGCACCTCCAGCCGATGCCCGTCCAGGTTGGTGAGCACCTTGCGCAGATAGGCGACGTAGTGCTGCTTGCCCTCGACGACATCGCAGAACGGGCCCTCGCGCAGCAGGCCTTCGTCGGAGATCGTCGCGGCAAGACCGTCCCAGTCGTGCGCGGCCAGGCAGTCCAGGTAGCGCTCGACCACTCCCGGTTCGCTCACGTCGGCTCCACGCACACCACAGTAGGCGACCGGTGGGCCGGAAAACAGGTTTGCTCAAGCCGTCCGCCCGGCCGGGCGGTGCGGGCGAGAATAGGGCGATGAGCGCACCCAGCCCACCGGATTCGCCGCCCGCCGCCCCGAGTTGCTATCGGCATCCCGGCCGGCCGACGTACGTCCGCTGCAACCGTTGTGAGCGCTACATCTGCGGCGACTGCATGCGCAGCGCCGCGGTCGGGCACCAGTGCGTGGAGTGCGTCCGGGCGGGCGCCCGAACCATCCGGCAACCGCGGACCCGCTTCGGCGGGCGGCAGCGGTCGGCGACGCCGGTGCTCACCTACGCGCTGATCGCCGTCAACGTGGTCGTGTTCGTGCTGCAGATGGCGTCGGGGAATCTCGAGAAGCAGCTGGCGCTGTGGCCGGCGGCGGTCGCCGACGGCCAGTTCTACCGGCTGGCGACGTCGGCGTTCCTGCACTACGGGGCGACGCATCTGCTGTTCAACATGTGGGCGCTGTACGTGGTGGGACCGCCGCTCGAAATGTGGCTGGGCCGACTGCGTTTCGGTGCGCTGTACGCGCTGAGCGGGTTGGGTGGCTCGGTGCTGGTCTACCTGGTCTCGCCGCTCGACACCGCGACGGCGGGCGCCTCGGGGGCGATCTTCGGCCTGTTCGGCGCCACCTTCGTGGTGGGCAAGCGGCTGGCCGTCGACGTCCGCTGGGTGGTGGTGGTCATCGGGCTCAACCTCGTCTTCACTTTCCTTGTCCCGCTGGTCAGTTCGCAACGCATCAGCTGGCAGGCGCATGTGGGCGGGCTGGTCACCGGTGGGCTGGTCGCGGCCGCCTACGTGTATCCGCCGAAGGAGCTCCGCAACGCGGTCCAGGCGGCGGTGACCCTGCTGGCGCTGGGAGCGTTCGCCGTACTGGTCTGGTGGCGCACCGCGCAGCTGCTCGCGGAGTTCTCCGCATGAGCTGGTGGCTCGCCCACTCCGAGCACACGCTGACTCAGGACGTGCCCGCACCCCCCGGCGAGGTCCGCGACTTCTACGTGGACCTGGACAACATCAAGATCGTCCACCCGCTGATCGTGTCCGTGCGCACGCTGTCGCGCAGCGAGACCGCGGAGGGCGTCGTCCACAGCTACCGGGTGCGCGACCGGATCCCGTTGGGCCCGTTCACCATCACCAACACCTACCGGGCCACGTTGCGGGTGCCCGCGGCCGGTGACGTGTTGACCGAGGCCGACCAGTCACCCGGGGTCCACCTGCGCGGCACGGTCAGCTTCGAGCCGATCGCGGCGGGCACGCGGATGACCGAACGCATCCGGATCGCCGCGCCGCGGCCGCTGGCGCCGTTCACGGCGCGCGAAGCCGTCAAGGCGCACACCGCGATGCTGGCCGGCATCCGCCGCCATTTCGAGACCGAATGATCAGCGAGGCTTCCACTCCGACGTCAACGCCGTCTCCGACAGATACTTCGTCGAACTCCACCCGCCGTCGACCACGATCGTCTGGCCGTTGATGAAGGCGCCGCCGGGCGAGCACAGGAACGCGATGGTGCTCGCCACGTCGTCGACCGTGCCCAGCCGCTGATGCGGCGTCATCTCGGTGTTGATGCGCCGGAACCGCTCGTCGTGCAGGCGCTCTTCTGTCATCGGCGTCTGAATCACTCCGGGGGCCACCGCATTACAGCGGATGCCCTGCGCCCCGTATTGGCAGGCGATGTGGGTGGTCAGCGCGGTGAGGCCGCCCTTGGCGGCCGAGTACGCGCCGCCGCGCAGACCACCGACCACGGCGAAGGTCGACGTGACGTTGATGATCGCCGACCCGGGCGGCATGTGCGGCAGCGCCTGGCGAATCAGGCGGAACGGGGCCCGCAGCATCAAACCCAGGAAGTGGTCCAGCGATTCGTCGTCCGTCTCGTGAACCGGCCGGGGGCTGCCGATGCCGGCGATGTTGACCAAAAAGTCGATGCGTCCCCACTTGTCCACCGCGGCATCGGTGATCCGCTGCGGGGCATCGTCGTCGGTGAGATCGACAGCCACCGTGGCCACCCGGTCGGGATCGCCGATGTGTTGCGCCAGCTCGGCGAGTCGCTCGTCGTTTCGTCCGGTCGCCAGGATCGCCATGCCCGCCTCGGCGAGCTTCACCGCGCAGCCGAAGCCGATCCCCCCGCTCGCCCCCGTCACCACCGCTACCTGCATGTCACTGTTCCGCCTTCATCAGCGCCGCTTTGATCCGGTGCTTCAATATCTTTCCCGCGTCGTTCTTGGGCAGCATGTCCCAAAGTTCAAGCTGCTCGGGCGCTTTGAACCGCGCCACGCCCGAGTCTTCGAGGAAGCTGCGCAGGCCGGCCACGTCGAGGTCGGGCCCGCCCGCGGGGACCACGACGGCGCAGGCGCGCTCCCCGGTCCGCGCGTCGGGCAGCCCGACGACGGCGATTTCGGCGATGCCGGGGTGGCCGGCGAGGACGTCCTCGACCTCCTTCGGCGAGATGTTCTCGCCGTTGCGGATGATGATGTCCTTGGCCCGGCCGGTGACGACGAGATAGTCACCGTCGAGCCGGCGCGCCAGGTCCCCGGTGCGGAAGTAGCCGTCGTCGTCGAAGGCGTCGGCCTCGTCTTCGGGATGCTGGTAGCCGGTCAGCATCTGCGGCCCGCGCGCGTGGATCTCGCCGCCGACCAGCTTCACCTCCGCCAGGCCGACGCGCCCGTCGGTGTCGGCGGCGCGCTCGGGGTCCCGCAGCGACCCGACCGTCGTGACGGGGACCTCCGTCGAGCCGTAGACCCGGGTGACGATGGCCGACTCGAAATAGGCTGCGGCCCGGCGGATCAGCGCGGGCGGCACCGACGCCCCTCCGCAGATGAACACCTTCAGGTCCGGCAGGCGGGTGCCGGCGCGCTCCGCGGCGGCCAGGATGTGCTCGAGGAACGGGGTCGCCCCGGCCATGTGTGTGCACCGCTCGGCTTGCATGAGCGCCACCGCGTCGTCGCCGTCCCACCGCTCCATCAGGACCGCGGTGGCGTCCAGGAGCAGCGGGCATTCGAACGCATAGATGGAACCGCCGATGTGCGCGATCGGCGACGCGACCAGGAACGTGTCGCCGGGTTCGACCAGCCAGTGCTCACCGAGCTGGCGGATCAGGGCGTGGATCGAGTTATGGCTGTGCAGAACGCCTTTCGAGCGCCCGGTGGTGCCCGACGTGTAGAGGATCATGCGTACGGCATCGGGATTGAGCGCGGGGAGCGCCCCGACCGGGGCGCGTTCTTCGAGCAGCGAGTCGAAGGGCGCGAAGCCCGCGCCGGCGTCCCCGCGCACGATCACGACGTCGGGCGGGGACTCCAGCTGCTCGGCCACCCGGCCCAGCATCGCGGCATAGTCGTGGCGGCCGAACCGGGCCGGCGCGAAGATCATTCGGCTGTCGGCGTCCTCCAGGACGAACCGGAGTTCGCGGTCCCGCATGGACGGCAGGATGGGGTTGGCCACCATCCCCGCCAACGTGGTGGCCAGGTAGATCAGCGCGGCCTCGTGCCAGTTGGGCAGCATGAAGGACACCACGCTGCCCGGGGGGATGCGGGCGTGCAGCGCGTGCGCCAGCGTCGTCGCCTGCCGGTGCAGGGTCAGGCAGTCCAGCCGCCGATCACCGTCGACCAGCGCCACCCGGCGCGGCGTGCGCTCGGCCGCCTCACGCAGCGCGTCGGCCAGCGTGGTGCGGACCCACCAGCCGCGCGCGTAGGCGTCGACGGCGCGTTCGTCGTCCCACCGAACCCACCGCCCGCCGATCAGCTTCCGGCTGGTGGCCATTGCGGCAGCTTAGCCACGAACCCGGCGCATCGTCATCGAGTGCCGGAAGCGCGACGCGGGATGGGTGTTGATGGTGACCTGGGCGACCCGCCCGTCGGACGCCGTGTAGGTCCGCCGCACCTGCAATGCCGGTGCGCCCGAATCGATCTCGAGACCGGCGGCCAGGTCCGGGGTGATGAGCACCGCGGCGATCTCCTGCTGAACCTCGACGATGCTCAGCCCGAACAGGTCCTCGATCAGCGGGAAGATGGGGCCCTCGTGGCGTTGCAACAACCGGCCGACCCCCGCGAACGCACGGTTGATGTAGTACTCGGTGCGGCACAGCGCCGCCCCCGCGGCCGCTTCGGCGGCGCGCCGGAAACCGCGCACGGTCAACCATTGCTCGCCGGCCGCCAACCCGGTGCGGGTGGCCAGGTCGTCGTCGACGGTGACCATGGCGACCGACTCGATGGCGAACCGGGTGTCCGTCGCGAACGCCAGCAGGTCGTTGATCGACATGACGTGCTGGACGTAGGAGTCCGACGACGGCCGCGGCACCACGAGGGTCCCGGTCCGGGGGCGCGACGACACCAGGTTGTCCTCACGCAGGCGCCGCAGCGCCTCCCGAATGGTGTACCGGCTGACCGCAAACCGCTCACAGAGTTCGTGTTCGGTCGGCAGTTGGGAGCCCACCGGGTAGACGCCCTCCACGATCTCCTTGCGCAACGTGCGGGCGACCTGCAGGTACCGGTGATCGACGACTCTGGCTTCCGGCATCTTTTCCCCTTAACCTTCCCGTCGCACGGCCAGCACGCTCCCGTCGCCGTCCGCCGAGACGTACAGCGTGCCGTCGGGCCCGGCGGCGAGGCCGGCGAACGGACCCTGCGGGCCGGAGAAGGGCGGCATGCCGCGCAGCGGCTTGGGCGTCACCCCGGGCGGGGCGCCCACCGGCAGGCCCGACGCGATGGTCCGGCGGGCCCCGGTGTCCAGGTCGAAGGCGACCAACTCCTTGGCGCCGGCGTCGACGACATAGAGCTGCCCGTCGCGCACCAGGATGCCCTGGGGGCGTTGCAGGCCGTCCCACACGGCGTTGCCCGCCCCGCCGAGTCGGACGACCCGCCCGGCGCCCGCCTCGGACACCAGGCAGGCCCCGTCTGGGGCGATGGCCACGCCGACCGGTTCGCTGAGCCCGGTGGCCATCACCTCGACGGCGCCCGCGCCGATGGACAGCACGCGGCCCGCGCCGAGTTCGGCCGCGACCACGGCCCCTCCCGGCGCGACCGCGATCCCGTAGAGCTGGTCGAAACCTTCAGCGAGAACGACGCTTTCGTTGTCACCCGGCCGGTAGCGTGCCACCTGGCCGTTGGAGGTGGTGACGACGAACTCGCCGTCGGCGACGGCGGCCAGGCCGCGCAGGAACCCCGGGTAGCCGGGGGTGAACATCATCCCGACAGTGCGCAGAGAGCCGTCGGAAAGGAGCACATAGAAGTACGTCCCGTCGGCGATGTAGAGGTTGCCGTCGGCGCCCACCGCCAGATCCAGCGGCCAATTCAGCCCGCCCGGCAACACCGTTCGGGTCTGGCCGTCGCCGAGGATCTCGGTGATCTCGCCGGTGAAGTTGGAGACGAACAGCCGCTCACCGACGAAAGTGAGGTTGTCCAGGCCGGGATTCAACGTTGCCAGCACGGTCCGTTCGCCGGTGCGCGGATCGATGCGCAGCACCTGCCCGCTGTGCACCTGGGTCGACACGATGCGCCCGCGGGAATCGAACTTCACCGCGTCGGGGACGCCGAGGTCGCCGGCCACGCGTTCGGGCTCCCCGCCGTCGGGCTCGATACGCCAGATCTCGTTGGCGCCCATCAGCGGGAAGTAGAGCATGCCGTCCGGCCCGACCTCCATGGCGTTGGGCGACGGCGCGTTCTCCAGCAGCACCCGCACAGCGCCGGCGGCCGGATCGAGCTCCAGCAGGCGGCCGCCCTCGCGGCACTCGCCGATGAACAGCCGCTGCCCGTGAAAGGTGATGCCGTTGGCCGACGGCACGTCGTCGCGCAGCACCCGGCTGCGGCCCGCCGGATCACGCACGCTCACCCGGCCGTCCATGACTTCGGTGGCGAACAGGTTGCCGTTCGGGTCGAACGCGACGTCGTCGGGGGCGATGATCTCGCCACCCTTGGCGCTGACGACGTCCAGCCGGCCGGTCGCCGGGTCGAGCGCGCTGATCTGGCTGCCGGTCACCTGGGCGATGTAGATCCGGCCGTCCGGCCCGGTGCGTAAGCCGTTCGCACCGAACAGCCGGCTCGGGGGTGTCAGGCGGGTGAGGCTCCAGCCGTCGGCGGCGCGCGGGTCCCGTTCGGCGGTATAGCGGCACTGAGGCGGCGACGATCCGGCCATCACGCTCGCACGGTAGCAACGCACCGCTGGTCCAGACAATAGACGCTGCAGTATTTATCGGATCCCTTGACGCGTGGCGGTGCCGCAGAGAATCATGCTCTCTAATGAGTGCACATCGTTATCTTGTCCGGACAATTACCTGATTCGATGACAGGCGACCTACTGAGCCTGGATGGGCGCATCGTCGTGGTCTCCGGCGCGGCCGGGGGCGGCATCGGCACCACGGTCACCCGCGTGGTCGCCGAGGCCGGGGCGACCGTGATCGCGGTGAGCCGCGGGCGGGAGAACCTCGATCGCCACCTGGGGCCGCTGCTCGCCGCGGGGCTCTCGGTGGTGCCGGTGGTGGCCGACGCCTCCACCGAAGACGGCGTGCGAACCACGATCGACGCCGTGCGGCGCGCGGACGGTGAACTCCACGGGCTGGTCAACGTCGCCGGCGGCGCGGATCCCTCGACATGGATGCCGTCGACCCGGGTGACGCGCAGCGACTGGCGAGAACTGTTCGCCCGCAACCTGGAGACGATGTTCTTCATGAGCCAGGCCGTGGCCGCGGAGCTGAAGCACCGCGGCCGCCCGGGCTCGATCGTGTCGATCTCGTCGATCAGCGGGATGAACACGGCGCCCTTCCACATCGCCTACGGCACGGCCAAGGCCGCCATCGTCGCGGCGACCCGCACGATGGCGCTCGAACTGGCGGACGGGGCGGCCCCGATCCGGGTGAACGCCGTCGCGCCGGGGGTCACCGAGACGCCGGCGTCGGGCGCCTACGTCGACTCCGACGCCGAGCGGGATCGCCGCGCCATCGCAATGGGTCGCCGCGGGCGGCCCGCGGAGGTGGCCGGCGCGGTCCTGTTCCTGCTGTCGGACCTGTCGAGCTACATCACCGGACAGGCGCTGCTGGTGGACGGCGGATTGAACCTCAGGTGGGGGCACCTGGGCGCCGACAACACCTCGTTGTTCCTCAAAGACGAATCATTCCGCGCGGCGATCACCCGCTGGGACGGGTAGAAAGCGAGGACCCGATGGCACAGAACGGCGCGGCCGCGCCCGGGGAACTGACCGAGCCGGTCACCATCCCGGTGGAGGCGTACCTCTCCGAGGACTACGTGCGCGCCGAGCGCGACAAGCTATGGCGCAAGGTGTGGCAGCAACTCGGGCGCGTGGAAGAGCTGCCCGGCGTCGGCAGCTATCTCACCTACGACATCCTCGACGACTCCGTCGTCGTGATCCGCACCGGAGCCGACACGCTCAAGGCCCACCACAACGTGTGCATGCATCGCGGCCGCCGGCTGGTCGACGCCCCGGCCGGCGCGAGAAACGCTTGCGGACGAAAGAAGTCGTTCGTGTGCGGGTTTCACGGCTGGACGTACGACCGGGACGGCGCCTGCACCCACGTGCCGGAAAGACAGGACTGGCAGGGCGCGCTGACCCCGGAGAACACCCACCTGGCACCGGTGAACGTCGACACCTGGGGCGGCTGGATCTGGATCAACATGGACCCCGCCTGCGAGCCGCTGCGCGACTACCTCGAACCCGCCGCCACCATGCTCGATCCGTTCCGCCTGCAGGACATGCGCTGCAAATGGCGCAAATGGCTGCATTTCGACTGCAATTGGAAGGTCGCCATGGAGGCCTTCAACGAGACCTACCACGTGGCCACCACGCACCCGCAGTTCAACAGGTTCGGCAACTTCCGCGGCTGGGCGATGGCGCAGGGCCAACACAGCAACATCGGCTACGACGCGCCCGAGGGGCTGGAGGAGACCAAGTCGAAGATCCGGCTGGGAACCGGTGCCGATCCCCGCATTTCGACGGCCGAGATGCAGATCTACACGCTGGAGGAAACCAACGCCACCACCACCAGGACCCTGGTGGAAGCGGCGCGCCGGCTGGTCGACGAGTTGCCGGACGACACCCCCGCCGGCCGGGTGCTCGAGCACTGGCTGTCCTCGGCCCGGCGCGACGACGCCGCCCGGGGCGTGGTGTGGCCGACCATCGATCCCGAACACCTGGCCAAGAGCGGCACGGCGTGGCAGATCTTCCCGAACTTCCAGATCGGGCAAGGCCTGACCACCGCGCTGTGTTACAGCGCCAGGCCACACGGCTACGACCCGGACAAGTGCATCTTCGAGGCGTCGTGCTACGAGCTGTATCCCGAAGGCGAAGAGCCGCAGACGGAATGGGTGTACGCACCGCCGGACGACCCGAACTGGCGCAGCGTGTTGCCGCAGGACTTCTCCAACATGGCCGCCGTCCAGCAGGGCATGAAGTCCTATGGCTTCCGCGGCCCCAAGCCCAACCCGTACATGGAACGCAGCACCGCCAACCTGCACCGCAACCTCGCCCGCTATATGGGCTCCGGTGCCCCGAAAAAGTTAGCGACGGAGATACAACGATGAAGGTCAATCTTGGTTTCGGCGCGCACAACTCGCACGACTGGGAGCGCGTCCTCGCCCAGGACTTCGGCCGGCCGCCCGCGACGCCGGACTGGGAGTGCGTGCAGGCGACGCTCGCCATCGCCGACCTGGCCGAGCCGCTCGGGTTCGACGGCATCTGGATGCCGGAGCACTGCGGGACGCCGTATGGCATGACGCCCAACCCGATTCAGGCGCTGAGCTACTTCGCCGGCCGCACCCAGCGGGTCGGCCTGGGCACCTTCGTCGTCGTCGCGCCGTGGTGGCATCCCGTCCGGCTCGCACACCAGATCGCCTACCTCGACATCCTCTCCAACGGCCGCTACACCACGATCGGGATCGGCCGCGGGGTCTCGAAGGGGGAGTTCGACGCCGTCGGCGTGCCCCGCGAGGAGAGCAGGCAGCGTTTCAACGAAACGCTCGACATCCTGCAGCTGGCGTTCTCCGGGGAGCGGTTCTCCTACGAGGGGGAGATCTTCACGGTCCCCGAAATGTCGCTGCGCCCCGAACCGCGAAGCGACGACCTCTTTTCGCGCATCTACAGCTCGTCGTCGACGGCCGAGTCACTGGAGATACTCGCGCGCCGCGGCATGGTCCCGCTCTTCGTCGGCAACAAGCCGATCGAGGACGCCGGACGGGAAGTGCAGAAGGTCAACACGTTCCGGAAGGAAGAGGGGCTGTCGCCCTGCCAGCCGAAGAACGTGATGTTCATGTACTGCACCACCGGCGACCCCGCGGAGTCCGAGGAGTGGATCTGGACGGCCAACCGCGACGTCACCGTGCACTACGGCTTCGCCGACGCGTCGAACTTCAAGGGCGTCAAGGGCTACGAGGCCTACGCCGCCCGGGAGGCCACCGCCACGGCCGTGCTCGCCTCCTCGGTAACCGGTGACGCCAAAGGCCCGTCCAAGACGCCGGGCTACCACGCCTCAAACCTGCTCATCGGGACACCGGAGGAAATTTTCACCCGCATCAAGGCCGCCCAGGAGGCGTGCTCGTTCTGCGAGCTGACCATCGTTCCCCAGTTCGGCACCATGCCCTACGACAAGGCGATGGCCAGCACCGAGCTGTTCGCCAGGGAGGTGCTGCCCGCCGTCCAGAAGATGGACGCGCCCCTGCACGCCGCGGCGCTGCCGGAGAACGCCCTGGCATGACGGACCCGGATTGCGCCCCTTCGCAGACCCCGAACGACGTCGACTTCGAGGCGCTACGCGAAAAGTACCGTCGGGAGCGCGAGAAGCGACTGCGCCCGGAGGGATCCAAGCAGTATGTCGAACTGGTCGACGACTTCGCGGGGTACTACGAAACCGACCCGCACTCACCGCCGTTGGTGCGCGATCCGATCTCGGCGGACATCGACGTCGCCGTGATCGGCGGCGGGTTCGGCGGCCTGCTGTGCGGCGCCTATCTGAAGAAGGCGGGCGTCGCTGACGTCCGGGTCATCGAGCTGGGTGGCGACTTTGGCGGCGTCTGGTACTGGAACAGGTACCCGGGCATCCAGTGTGATAACGAATCATATTGCTACGTACCGCTACTGGAGGAGCTGAACTTCATCCCGTCGAAGAAGTTCGCCGACGGCGCCGAGATCTACGACCACTGCCGTCGGATCGGGAAGCACTACGGGCTCTACGACTCGGCGATTTTTTCGACCCAGGTTCGCGAGCTGCACTGGGACGAGCCCGGCAAGCGCTGGCGGATCAGCACCGACCGCGGCGACGACATCCGGGCCCGCTTCGTGGTGATGGCCTCGGGCCCGTTCCACCGGCCCAAACTACCCGGCATCCCGGGGATCAACGACTTCAAGGGGCACAGCTTCCACTCCTCGCGCTGGGACTATGAGTACACCGGCGGGGACACGTCGGGTGGGCTGGACAAGCTCGCCGACAAGCGGGTCGCGGTGGTGGGCACCGGGGCGACGGCCATCCAGATCGTGCCGTTCCTGGGCCGGCATGCCAAGCAGCTCTATGTCTTTCAGCGCACCCCGTCCTCGGTCGGCGAGCGCAACAACGCGCCGACCGATCCGGAGTGGGTGAAGTCGCTGAAGCCGGGCTGGCAGAAGGAGCGGCAGCGCAACTTCCATGCCTGGACCTTCGAGGGGATGGCACTGGGCCAGCCGGATCTGGTCTGTGACTTCTGGACCGAGCTGGGCCGCAACACCGCCGCGCGGGTGCTCGGGCTCAAGGACCCGACCGCTATGACGCCGGAGCAGTTCATGGCCATCCGCGACGAGGAAGACTTCAAGGTGATGGAACGGCTGCGGCACAGGGTCGAGAGCCTGGTCGAGGACCCTGAGACCGCCGAGGCGCTCAAGCCCTACTACCGGTTCCTGTGCAAGAGGCCGACCACCAACGACGACTACCTGCAGACCTTCAATCGCCCCAATGTGACCCTGGTCGACGTGTCGGCGAGCAAGGGTGTCGAGCGGGTGACCGAAAAGGGCTTGGTGGCCAACGGCATCGAGTACGAGGTCGACTGCATCATCTACGCCAGCGGCTTCGAGATCACCACGGAGATCAGCCGACGGTATTCCATCGACGCGATAACGGGCCGCGACCGGGTGTCACTGTTCGACCACTGGCGCGACGGCTACCAGACGCTGCACGGCATGACCAGCCGTGGCTTTCCCAACCAGTTCTTCACCGGCTTCACCCAGGTCGGCATCTCGGCGAACATCGCCGCCAACTACGAACTGCAGGGCGAGCACATCGCCTACATCATCTCCGAGGCGCTGGCTCGCGGCGCGACCACCGTCGAGCCCACCGAGGCCGCCCAATCCCGGTGGTGCCAAACCATCAGGGAGACCGCGATCGACAACAGCGCGTTCGATTCCGAATGCACGCCGGGCTATTACAACAACGAAGGCGGTGGCGGGGGCGAGGGCATCCGGTCCCATCTGGGTGAGCCGTACGGGCCGGGGTTCTACGCGTTCAGGGATCTGCTGACCGAATGGCGCGACAGGGGTGACCTGGACGGTCTAGAACTGGGATCGTGATGGCGCAACTGAGATTCGACGATCGGGTAGCGGTGGTGACCGGCGCCGGCCGGGGGCTGGGCCGGGAGTATGCGCTGCTCTTGGCCGCCCGGGGCGCCAAGGTCGTGGTCAACGACACCGGCGGGGCGTTGACCGGCGCCGGCGCCGACGACGGTCCCGCCCACCAGGTGGTGAGCGAGATCAGGGCGGCGGGCGGCGACGCGGTCGCCTGCACCGAGTCGGTCACCACGCCGGGGGGTGGCCAGGCGATCGTCCAAGCGGCACTGGACAACTACGGGCGCCTCGACATCCTGATCCACAACGCCGGCAACGTCCGGCGGGGATCGTTGAAGGAGCTGAGCTACGAGGACTTCGACGCCGTCATCGACGTCCACCTGCGGGGCGCTTTCCACGTGGTGCGGCCGGCGTACCCGCTGATGTGCGACGCGGGATATGGTCGTGTCGTGTTGACCTCGTCGATCGGCGGCCTCTACGGCAACCACGGCGTCGCCAGCTATGCCGCCGCCAAGGCGGGCCTGCTCGGCCTGTCCGACGTCGTCGCGCTCGAGGGCGCCGCGGAGGGGGTGCTGTGCAACGTGATCGTGCCGTCGGCGGTGACGAGAATGGCTGAGGGTCTTGACCTTTCGGCTTATCCGCCGATGGGTACCGAGCTCGTCGCGCCCGTGGTGGGCTTGCTGGCACACGAAAGCTGCCCGGTGAACGGGGAAATCCTGGTCGCCATCGCTGGTCGCGTGGCCCGCGCGGTGATCGCCGAAACCCCCGGCGTGCATCGCCCGTCGTGGTCGATCGAGGACGTGGCCGAGCAGATCGATGCCATCCGCTACCTGGCGGTGCCGCTGGTCTTCCCCGTCATTCCGGACGGCCACGGCGACCACATTCGCTACAGCTTCGAAACCGCGGCACGCAAAGAAGGTGCGCGCCATGTCTAGTCGCGCGGCCGGTCCCGGCCGGCGCGGCGGACCGCTGACGGGTGTGCGCGTCGTCGACCTCACCGCGATGGTGATGGGGCCCTATTGCACGCAGATCATGGCAGACATGGGTGCCGACGTGATCAAGGTCGAGCCGCCGCAGGGTGACGACACGCGTTACGTGTCGGTGGGGCCGGCCCGCGGCATGGGCGGCGTCTTCGTCAACGTCAACCGCGGCAAGCGTGGCATCACCGTCGACCTGCGGTCGGAGTCGGGCAAGGCGGTGTTGCGGGCGCTGATCGAACGGGCCGACGTCTTCATCCACTCGATGCGCTCCAAAGCCGTTGCCCGGCTGGGGTTCAGCTACGACGAGGTGGCGGCGATCAATCCGGCCATCGTCTACACCAACTGCTATGGCTACAGCCGGCGCGGCCCCAACGGCGACCTGCCCGCCTACGACGACACCATCCAGGCGGCCTCCGGGGTGCCGTTCGTCCAGGAGCAGTTGACGGGAGAACCCAGCTACGTCGGCACCATCATGGCGGACAAGGTCGCCGGACTGACCGCGCTGTACGCCACCATGATGGCGTTGTTCCACCGCGAGCGCACCGGTGAGGGACAAGAGGTGGAAATCGGCATGTTCGAGACGATGGCGTCGTTCATGCTCGTCGAACACGCCAACGGCGCCATGTTCGACCCACCGCTGGGCCCCGCGGTGTATCCGCGGACGGTGGCCCCGAACCGGAGGCCGTACCGCACCCGGGACGGTTACATCGCGGCGCTGATCTACAACGACAAGCACTGGGCCGCCTTCATGGACGCGGTGCGGCCCCCCTGGGAGAGCGAGCTGTACGCCACACTCGAGCGGCGCGCGCGGCAGATCGACACCGTGTACGCGCTGCTGGCCGAGACGATGGCGCAGCGGACGACCCAGGAGTGGCTCGATCTGTTCCGGGAACTTCAGATACCGGCCGCGCCGCTGTCGAGTCCGGCGGCCCTGTTCGACGACGAGCATCTCAACGCCCTCGGCTTCTTCGAGACGGTGCGCACGCCGCACGGGCCGGTGCGGTTCCCCGGCGTGCCGACCTGGTTCTCCCGGACACCGGGGCGCGTGGCCGGCCCGGCGCCGGAGCTCGGCGGCGACACCCAGGAGGTTCTCGAGGAACTGGGCCTGGCCGTCGTCGACGTGAACGCCGAGGTGAAGCCGGCCGGGCCCGTATAACACGCGCGGCGCCTACCAAAAGCGAAGCGCGTCATGGCGTGTCTCTCCGGTCGATCCGGCCGCCTCGCCTCTAGGCTGGCTTGCTGAACTCAACAGGAGGGGCAGCGACGTATCGGCATCAACCATGGCGCCGGGCGAGATGGTAGTTACGGCGCGCTGACAGCAAGCACCGAGCCGGGCGGGACCCATCCCGCGCCGGCTCGCCGGGCTCGGCGGCCCCGGTGGGTCGCGCCCGTGCGGCGGGCGGGTCGCCTGGCGATCTGGGATAAACCGGAGCGGCGCAGCGGAATTCCGGCGCTCGACGGGTTACGCGCGATCGCGGTTGCGCTGGTGCTGCTCGGCCACGGCGGCATCCCCGGGGTCGGCGGCGGATTCATCGGTGTCGACGTGTTTTTCGTGCTCAGCGGTTTCCTGATCACCTCGCTGCTCCTGGACGAATTGGGCCGCACCGGGCGTATCGAGCTGACCGGCTTCTGGATCCGCCGCGCGCGGCGGCTGCTGCCCGCCCTGGTGCTGATGGTGCTCACGGTGGGCGCGGCCCGCCAACTCCTGCCCGAGCGATCCCTCACCGGCCTGCGCGACGACGCGATCGCGGCGTTCGTGTGGATGGCCAACTGGCGGTTCGTCGCCCAGAAGACCGACTACTTCACGCAGGGCGCCCCGCCGTCGCCGCTGCAGCACACCTGGTCGCTCGGGGTGGAGGAGCAGTACTACTTCGTCTGGCCGGTACTGCTGATCTCGGTGACGCTGCTGTTGGCCGCGCGGGCCAGGCGCCGCCTCACCCGCGCGACCGTCGGCGGCGTCCGGTTCGCGACGTTCGTGATCGCCACCGTCGGCGCGCTGGCGATCGGCGCGCTCGCCATGGCGATGGTGACCGACACCACCCGCGACCGCGTGTATTTCGGCACCGATACCCGCGCGCAGGCCCTGCTGACCGGTGCCGCGGCGGCGGCCCTGCTGGTTCGCGACTGGCCCTCGCTGAACCGGGGCTGGTGCCTGATCCGGACCCGGTGGGCGCGCCGCGTCGCGCGCGTTTTGCCGTTGGCCGGCCTGGCGGGGCTCGGGGCCGCGACCCACTACGCCACCGGCAGCAGCGGCGAGTTCCGCCACGGTCTGCTGATCGGGGTCGCGATCGCGTCGGTCGTCGTGGTGGCGCCGGTCGCTCTGGAGCAGCGCGGCGTGGCCGCCCGCATCCTGGCGGTTCCGCCCCTGGTGTGGCTGGGCACCATCTCCTACGGCGTCTACCTGTGGCACTGGCCAATCTTCCTGGTGCTCAACGGCGAGCGCACCGGGTGGACCGGGCTGCCCCTGTTCGCCGCCCGGTGCGGCGCGACGGTGGCGCTGGCCGCGGCGTCGTGGTGGCTGATCGAGCAACCCATCCGGCGCTGGCGCCCGGCGCGGGTGCCGCTGCTGCCGCTGGCGGCCGCCACGGTGGCCAGCGCGGCGGCGGTGACCCTGATGGTGGTTCCGGTGGGCACCGGGCCCGGCCTTCGTGAGGTCGGCCTGCCGCCGGGCGTCTCGGCGGTCGCCGCGGTGTCCCCGTCGCCTCCGGGCGGCGGCCGCCCGGCCGGGCCCCGCGATCCCAACCGGCCCTTCACGGTTTCGGTGTTCGGCGATTCGATCGGGTGGACGTGGATGCACTACCTGCCGCCGACGCCGGGATTCGCCTTCCTCGACCACACCGTGATCGGCTGCAGTCTGGTGCGCGGCACGCCGTACCGGTACATCGGCCAGACCCTCGAGCAGCGGCCGGCGTGCGACGGCTGGCCGATTCGATGGTCGGCGCAGGTCGGCCAGGACCAGCCGGACGTTGCGCTGCTGATCATCGGCCGCTGGGAAACCGTCGACCGCGTGAACGAGGGGCAATGGACCCACATCGGTGATCCCACCTTCGACGCCTACCTCAACGGCGAGTTGGAGCGGGCGCTGAACATCGTGAGCGCCAACGGCGTTCGCGTAGTGGTGGCCACCGTGCCGTACAGCCGGGGCGGCGAGAAGCCGGACGGCCGACTGTATCCCGAAGACCAGCCGGACCGGGTCAATTTGTGGAACACCATGCTGCGCAAGACCGTCGCCCACCACCCGGGCGTGCAAATCCTCGACCTGAACAAAAAGCTCTGTCCGGACGGCGTTTACACCGCCAAGGTCGACGGCATCAAGGTGCGCAGCGACGGCGTCCACCTCACCCCCGAAGGGGTGAAGTGGTTGACGCCGTGGCTGGAGGAATCCCTGCGCTAGGCCCTAATCGTCGGTGCGGCAGCTGATCTCCATGCTGTCGCCCTCCCGGACTCCGAAATTGAAGCTGACGTAGCCGTTCCCGGGATCGCGCACCCTGTCGAGATAGGGCTGCGTGTCGGCGGCGCTGGTGTTGTCGGCGACCACCAACGCCCCGATCGACAGCCGCGGTTCGAGCAGCTCGATCACCGGCAGATACAGGTCCTTCCAGCCGTCCAGCAAGACGAAGTCGACGGGCCCGTCGAGCCCCGCCAGCGTGGCCAGCGCATCCCCTTCGAGGACGGTGATCACGTCGTCCAGGCCGGTCTGCGCGAATGTCTTCTTCGCGGCGGCGATCTTGGCCTCGTTGAGCTCGGTCGTCACCACCCGGCCGGAGCCGTTGTCGCGCACCGCCGACGCCAGGTGCACGGCGGAGATGCCGAACGACATCCCGAACTCGACGACCGTCGCCGGGCGGGTCGCCCGGACCAGTGCGTACAGCAACCGGCCCGCTTCGGGTGTGACCGGGATGTAGAACTCGCTCATGGCGTCGGCGCGTTCCTGCGCCGTCATCGGCCGGTCGAAATCGCCATGCCGCTGGCGCAACAGCGACATCTGGCTCTTCGCTTCGGTGTACATGCGGTCGAGGACGGACGCGACCTTCGGATCTTGCAGAGTATTGGCCATGCTGTCGAGGGTAGGCCCGGGCGGCGCGCGGCGGTCCCGCGCAGCTGATGATCGCGGTGAGCTGCCGTAACGGTTACGCAAACGAGTTTGACGGGCCCCGGGCCGCGGTGTACAAAGGGTTTCGCAAGCACCTCGGTAGGTGAGGCGTCTGCATGGACACAGGCCACTGACCCCGAACGTCGAGAGACGCCCCGGGTCAGGACAGCTCTTCCCGGACCCAAGGGTTGAGCCCAAGTGGCTTCCGGATCGCGACCGTCGGTTGAATTCCGGATACGCCGTGCAGTGCCGAAGCTCCGACGAGAGGGGTGCGACCGGCGGCACGTCGCCGGTTTTCGCTCTTCTCCCGTTCAGGTGACAGTGATGACACCCGCGTGTGTCGCGGCCGTGAGGAGGTGAGGGCGAGATGAGTCCGGGCGATAGTCCCTATCCGAAATCCGTCTTGTCCCGATCCGGTTCCGGCATTCCTTCTGCCGCCTGAGCTTTCACGGACACTCGGTCATTCGTGCGCGTCGAGCGGCGCGCCGTTCCGGCCGGGTGCCTCCAGCTGAGCCGATCGGACCTCCCGCAAGGAGAAGATCATGGCTTTTGTTGTCACACAACGTCTCACCGCTCGGACCGGGGGGCGGGGACGTTCGTGGCTGCGGTCGGCGCGGCTGTGGGCCACCAGGGTGCACGGGCGGACCGTCCTGACGCCTCAGGAGCGGGCCAATCTGTACGTGTCGCGGATGCCGATCGCGGTAGTCACCGCGTCGCTGGGCGGACACCCTTCGACCGGCGCCCACCGGTGACGGCCATCACGAGGACACCATGACCGCAGTCTCATCCGAGGCCGCCGGCGCCGTCACCGCCGCCACGCCAACGCATCCCGGCGCCGCCCACCCCGGCGACATCGTCGGGGCGTTCGGCCGTATCCGGCGTGACGGCGCCGGCGTGTCCGGCGGTCGCTGGCGCCGCCTGCGCACTTTGCTGGTCATCAGCGGTCCCGGGCTGATCGTGATGGTGGGGGACAACGACGCCGGCGGCGTCGCGACCTACGCACAGGCCGGGCAGAACTACGGGATGGCGCTGCTGTGGACACTGGCGCTGTTGATTCCGGTGCTCTACGTGAACCAGGAGATGGTGCTCAGGCTCGGCGCGGTCACCCGAGTCGGGCACGCGCGCCTGATCTTCGAGCGGTTCGGCAGGTTCTGGGGCGCATTCAGTGTCGGTGACCTGCTGATCCTGAATGCGTTGACCATCGTCACCGAATTCATCGGCGTCGCATTGGCGCTCGGGTTCCTGGGCTGCCCCAAGCTGATCGCGATCCCGGCCGCCGCCGTGCTGCTGTTCGCGGTGGTGGCCGGGGGGTCGTTCCGCCGGTGGGAGGGGCTGATGTTCCTGCTGATCGCGGTCAACGTGCTGGTCATCCCGATGGTGCTGTTGGTGCATCCGACGGCGAAAGGGATTGCCGGCGGCCTGATTCCGCGGTTCACGGGCGGGGTCAACTCCACCGTGCTGCTGTTGGTCATCGCGATCGTGGGCACCACGGTGGCGCCCTGGCAACTGTTCTTCCAGCAGTCCAACGTGGTGGACAAGCGCATCACCGCCCGCTGGATGCCCTACGCCCGAGCGGATTTGGTGATCGGGATCGTGGTGGTCATGGTCGGTGCGACGGCGCTGATGGCCGTCGCGGCGTTCGGTCTGGCCGGCACGGCCGGAGCGGGCCACTTCACCGATGCCGGCGCGGTGGCGGCCGAGCTGTCCCAACACCTCGGCGGTACGGTCGGGACGCTGCTCGCGATCATCCTGCTCGACGCCTCGCTGATCGGGGCGAACGCCATCGGGCTGGCCACCACTTATGCCATCGGCGACGCGATGGGCAGGCGGCACTCCCTGCACTGGAAGATCAGCGAGGCCCCGCTGTTCTACGGCGGCTACGCACTGCTGCTCGCGGTGTCGGCCGCGGTCGCGTTCAGCCCCGACCATGTCCTCGGTTTGGTGACTCAGGGTGTGCAGGCGCTCGCCGGTGTCCTGCTGCCTTCGGCAACGGTCTTCCTCGTGCTGCTGTGCAACGACCGGGCGTTGCTGGGTCCGTGGGCAAACAGCGTGCGGCAGAACATCGTTGCGTGGACCATCGTGTGGGCGTTGGTGCTGCTGTCGCTGGCGTTGACGGCGACGACGTTCTTCCCGGGCCTGGCGACGTCGACGATCGAGGCCGGCCTCGCCATCGGCGCGGCCATCGGTGTCGTCGGCGGTGCCGCCGTGATCATCGCCGGTCGCCGGTATTCCGGGCTGCGTGACGCGGAAGCCGTCGTGCGGACGCTCGGGGGTGGCCTGGACCCCGAACAGGTCGACCAACTCGACGACACCCCGACACTCACGCGCGCCGAACGCCGCGCCATCCGCCGCCAGGACCGGATGGAGTGGCAGACCCCGAGCCTTGCCGGCCTGGCCCGCCCGGCCATGTCGCCGATTCGCCGGGCGGGGCTTTTCACCCTGCGGGCTTACCTGGTGCTGGCGGTCGCGCTGGTGGTCGTCAAGATCGTGCAGGCCGGCATCGTGGGCCCGGCCGCATCACTCTGAATCGTTGGGCAGCAGAACGATTTTGCCGCGGGTATGCCGCTTCTCCAGTTGCTCGTAGGCATCGGCGACCCGATCCAGCGGATAGGTCGCCGCGATTTCGAAATCGATGGCGCCGTCGACCACGAGCCGGGCCATTTCGGCCAGCACCTCGGGCGTCGACGCCTCAGCGCTGGCTTCGGTCTTGGCGCCGACCTCGCCGGCCTTCTTGAACGAGATGATCGTGTCGATCCGGTCGGGTGCGACACCCAGGTCGACGGCGAGCTGCACGTAGTCGGGTCCGAAGAGGTCAATGAACGCGTCGATCCCCTCCGGTGCCGCCTCGCGCAGCCGGTTCGCCAGCCCGCCGCCATAGGGAATCGGGATGACGCCGTGGGCGCGCAGCCAGTCGGCGTTGGCCGGTCCGGCGATGCCCAGCACCCGCGCCTTCCGCAGCACCAGAAGTTGCACGACGAGGCTGCCCACGCCGCCCGCCGCCGCCGACACGGCGACCGTCTCCCCCGGCCGAGGTGCCACCGCCCGGACGGCCGCGTACGCGGTCACACCGGCGACGTAGAGGGAGCCGGCCACCTCCCAGCTGAGCTGGGGCGGCTTGTGGATCAGCTGGCCGACCGGGACCGAGGCATGGGTGGCGTGGCTGGACCGGCGGAAGCTGAACCCCAAAACCTCGTCCCCCACCGAGAATTCGGTCACCCCGGGGCCCACCGCGGTCACGACGCCGGCCAGGTCGCTGCCCTCACCGGACGGAAAAGTGGCGGGGAACATGTCGTGCACGGCGCCGGTGCGGATAGCGGCCTCGCCGGGGTTGATCCCGGCGGCGCGGACCTCGACGACCACCTCGCCGGGTCCCGGGACAGGCACCTCGACGTCGGCCACGTACAACACCTCGCGGCCCCCGTACCGGTCGAACCGTACGGCGCGCGCCGCAGCTGCCATATCGATCTCCTCTCGTCGCGGCTACAGCAGACCGAGCAGCCGCAGGTCGAGAACGTACTTCTCGATCAAGTCCGCCGTCAGGTGCGGGATGTCGTTGTCCGCACCGAGTTTGGCCGCGCGGACCGCGCCGCGGAAGACGTCGGTAGGGGCCGGGGCGCCGCGCAGCGGTGTCTCCGGCTTCCGATAGGCGTCCAGTAATGGCAGCGCCGAATGCTGGCGCTGCCGGTCGGGCAGGGCCCGTAGCGCGGTGCCGAACCGGCCGAGCCACTCGTCGTAATCGTCGATGCGCCGGATGTCGTGGCCGCCGGCGATCAGCCAATCCACGAACACGTCCAGGGAGACGCCGTCGTCGTGCGGGTTCATCACGTCGTAGGAGCGAAACGTCTCAGTAGCCGCCGCATCCTCGGCAACGGTGGCGATCTGCTCGCCGAGCGCGGTCACCGCTTCGGCCACGAAGTCGGCGGGCAGCCCGTCGTAGTGGGCGACCGCCCGGCCGCCGGTGTCGGTGGCCTGGTAGAAGGACCCCGGCGCGATGCCGGTGACCAGCAAGCTGAAGATCAAGCGGGTGAACGCATCCGGGACGTTGAGCTGGCCTGCGTAGCGGCTATGGGCGAGGATCATGTCGGACCGGAAGACGGCGACGGGCAGCCCGCACAGATCGTGCGCCTCCCGCAGCAGCACCTCGCCCGCCCACTTGCTGTTGGCGTACCCGTTGGCGTAGCTGTCGTCGATCGGCCGCACGGGGCTGGTAGCGCGGATGTCGCCGTCCTCGGTGAACTCGGCCACCGACATGGCCACCGCCACGGTCGACAGATAGCTCACCGGCTTGACGCGTTCGGTGATCGCCAGGCGGATAACCTCCGCGGTGCCAACGACATTGGGGCCGAACAATTGGTCGTAGGGCAGGACGTGATTGACCAGCGCCGCCGGGTGCACGATCAGGTCCACGCCGCGGGCGAGGGAATCCCATGTCGCGCGGTCCAGCCCCAGGCCGGGCTCACCGATGTCGCCGGCGAGCACCTCGAGATGGTCGGCCGCCAGCTCGCGGAACCGCTCGAGCAGGCGCGGATCACCGCTGCGGTAGACGTCCTCCAGCCGCGTCGCGGCCGCCGCGGCATTCACGCCGCGGACGATGCAGACGAGCTTTCCGCCCGTCTCCGCGAGGCGCTCCAGCCACTCCAGGCACAGGAAGCGACCGAGGTAGCCGTTGGCACCGGTCAACAGGACCGTGTGCGGCGTGCCGATGGCGCGGGGCAGGTCCGCCGCGGCGCCAAGGGTTTCGGCGTCGATGAATTCGTCCAGGGTGAGGTCGGCCGCGCGGACCTCGGTGGCGTCCCGCCCGTGGACCGTGGCGAAAGTCGGCCGACGCGACCCTGACGTGCGCTCGGCGGCAACGTATTCCGCGAGCTGACCCAGGCTGGTCGCCGGGCCGGTGATCATTCCCACCGGGACCTCGACGTCGAAGATGTCCTGCAGCAGGTTGGAGAAGGTCAAGGCCGACAGGGAATCTCCGCCCAGTTCGATGAACAACGCACCCGGGTCCGGCGGGCCGCCCGCCAACCCCAACAGCGCCTCGGCGGCGCTCACCAGCGTGTCGATCACCGGGCGGTCGGCCGCGCCCTCGCGCAGCGCCCGAAGCTCGGTCGCCCGGTTGTCCGCCAGATCCGCGTACAGCTGCTCGAGCCGATCGCCATAGTGTTCCTTGAGCTTCGGCCGCAGCAGCTTGCCCACTCCCGACAGCAGCCCGTTGTCCTCGCTGAATGGTTCGGGCTCGACGAGGAACTCGACCGGCACCTCATAGGACTGGAGCTCGGCGAGTTTGCCTGACTGGCGCAGCGATTCGCCCAGCGCAGCCCTCAGCCCGTCGGCATCGTCGGCGAATCGTTCCAGCGCGTCCGAGGTCGGCACGATGACGGCCAACAGGTAGGGGCGTTCGCTGTTGCCATAGACGAAGATCTGACGGATCAGGGCCGCGCTGCTGAACACGGCCTCCAGGCGCGCGACGGCCACGAATTCGCCCTGGGCGAGCTTCAATACGTTGTTGCGCCGGTCGACATAGGCCAGCCGATCCGGCTCCAGTTCCGCCATCACGTCCCCGGTCCGGTAATAGCCCTGCGCGTCAAAGGCATCGGCGGTGACGTCCGGGCGCTTGAAGTACCCGGGCGTGGCGGTCAGCGACTTGACCAGCAGCTCACCCCGCGGAAAGGGTTTGTCCGTAAGGAAGTAGCCCAGCTCCGGGACGTCGACGAGCTTGTAGCCCAGTACCGGGGGCCGGGCGATCCTGCCGTCCTTGGTCACCATCCCGACCTCGGTCAAGCCGTAGCCGTCGAGCACGTGCACGCCCAGGCAGGTCTCCACGAAGCTCCGCATCTCGGCGGCCAGAGGCGCCGTGCCGCAGAAGGCGGTGACGATGCGTCCACCCAGCACCTGCTCGCGCAGCTCCGTCCGCGCCTCCGCGCCGGCGGATTCCGGGTCGGATCCCCGGGAGACGCGCCGGTCGACGGCGCTCTGGTAACGCTGATACAGCATCTCCGCGACCCGTGGCACCAGCCCCATCTCGGTGGGGCGCACCAGGTTCCAGTCTTCGAACAGCGTCGACAGGTCGCTCTCGGGAACGAAGTAACTGGTGCCGCCCGCTTGGAACGCGGTCGACAGCGGTATCCGGCCGCCGAGGTGGTTGAGCGGCATGAAGTTGACGTTCAACACGGGCGTGTCCGCGAATTCGGGCATCAGCTCGTTGGTCCACAGCTTGCACAGCATGCGCTCGGTGTACATGGCGCCCTTGGGCAGTCCGGTGCTGCCCGACGTGTACATGATCATGGCGAGGCGTTCGTCGGTACCGCCGGTGTACGCCGGCTCGGGCGGCAGGGCGCGGCCGCGCCCGATCAGTTCGTCGAACGTCTCGATCGTCACCGTCATCCCCGCGGCCGACAGCTTCGCCCGCGCGCGCTCCAAAGCCTCGCGCTGATCGTCGATTTGGGGGGAGTAATCGAAAACCACCAAGCGTCGCAACGACGCGCTGCCCAGCGCCGCCTCGACGGCGAGGTCGAGGTAGCCCGCGCCCGCCGCGAGTATCCGCGGCTCGACCTCGGCGACGATCGGCTGCAGCCGCGCCGCCGCCGCGTTGTGCTGCAGCGGCACCGCCACCAGCCCGAGATATCCGCAGACCAGGTCGAGGGTCAGGTACTCGGCGCTGGCGAAACCGACTGTGGCGACGAAATCTCCGGGCGCCACCGGATCGGCGGCGTCGCCGCGCCAGGCGCTGGCAATCGCCCCGACGTTGGCCCACAGCTCGCGATAACTGAGGGTGTCGAACCGGGACAGCAGCTGCGCCGTGGTGCGGCCGGTCGCGGGATCGGTGACCAGCGAGCGCGCCCGCCAGCCCAGTGCCGGCCGGTCGGCATAGCCCTCGATGAGGGTCTGCAGGATCTGCGGCAGGCGAAGGCCCGGCTCGCGCGCCGCCTGTTGGACCGCGGCGTGCGGCTTGGTGGTGCGGAACTGTTCGTCGACGGCGTCGAGCCGGCGGATGCGGTCGGCCACCCGTTGCCGCACCGGACCGCTCGAACCCGCAACCGCTGACTCTTGCTTCGCATCACCCGTCATCGCCAGCCTCCCGGTTCGGATCCTCGTCTACCGAGAACTCACCGCCGCGGGCCAGTCTTCCGTTCAACCATTGTGACCGTCGTCACACGAAGGTCGAATGCGCCGTAAGCGCGGCGCGGATCCGGCGTCAGGCGACGACTTGGATGGGATCGCCGACGTTCACCTGGTTGAAGTACCAGGCGGCGTTGTCGGGACTCAGGTTGATGCAACCGTGACTCACGTTGGCGTAGCCCTGGGAGTCGACCGACCAGGGCGCCGAGTGCACGTAGACGCCGCTCCAGGTGACGCGCACGGCGTATTGGGCGGTGATCTTGTATCCCTCGGGTGAGCTGAGCGGGATCCCGATGGTCCGCGAGTCCATGACGACCGTGCGCTGCTTCTCCAGGGCGGTGAAATTGCCGATCGGCGTGGGCCGGCTGGGCTTGCCCATCGAGGCGGGCATGGTGCGTAGCACTTCGCCGTTACGGCTGACGGTGAACGTGTGCGCGGAGATGCTGGCAACACCGAGGAGCGCGTCTCCGGTGTCGAAGCCCGTCGTCAGGGCCTGAACACCGACCGACACGTGGGTGTGCGCGGGCCAGTACCGGTCGGGTACCCACTGCACGACGTTGTCCTCGACCCACTGGAAGTGTCCGGGCGTGTTGCTCGGCGAGGCGACGTGGATGGACCGCTCGACGGCGGCGCGATCGCCGACCGGCGCCGTGAACGTCACCACGACCGGATGCGCGACGCCCACTACCGCACCGTTAGCCGGCAAAACCGAGGCAACCGAGGGGGCGGGTTGCGGTGCGGGGATGGAGGCGTGGCTACGGCCGGTCGATCCGATGAGGCCGATCGCCGTGATCGCGACCATAACAAACAGATAACGAACACCTCGACGCATAGCGCCCGCCCTTCGAGATGGTGCGATTGACACAACCGTATTCTACCGGCTATTCCCGCATGGCCACTTTCAGCAAACATTTGGCGATTCGCCGGGCAGCACGAACACGATCCGATCATCGGCTCGCGGGACTGGCTGGCGAGCCGGCGAGACGTTAGCCTCAGCGAAACTCCCTGGGCCGAGGAGGTGCGGGTGCTCTTCCGACAGTTGGAGTATTTCGTTGCGGTCGCGCAGGAGCGCCACTTCGCCCGCGCCGCCGAAAAGTGCTTCGTGTCGCAGCCCGCGCTGTCCGCCGCGATCGCCAAGCTGGAGCGTGAATTGAACGTCACGCTGATCAACCGCGGGCACAGCTTCGAGGGCCTCACGCCCGAAGGGGAGCGGTTGGTGGTGTGGGCCAGGCGGATTCTCGCCGAGCACGACGCATTCAAGGCCGAGGTGCACGCGGTGCGCTCGGGCATCACCGGCATGCTGCGCCTCGGCACGGTGCCGACCGCCTCCACGACGGCTTCATTGGTGCTCTCGGCGTTCTGCTCGGCGCACCCATTGGCGAAGGTGCACATCCTTTCCCGGCTGGCGGGCAGCGAACTGTACCGGCGGCTCCGCGAATTCGAGCTGGACGCCGCGATCGTGCACGCGGCGCCAGACGAGGCGCACGACATGAACCTGGTGCCGCTATACCAGGAGCACTACGTGCTGTTGTCGCCCGCGGACATGCTGGGATCCGCCGCGCCGACCATGACCTGGCCGGAGGCGGCGCAATTGCCGCTGGCGCTGCTCAGTCCCGACATGCGGGATCGCCAGATCATCGACAAGGCCTTCGCCGACCACTCCATCGAAGTGACTTCGCAGGTCGAAACCGACTCCGTCGCCTCGCTGTTGGCTCAGGTCGCCGCGGGGAATTGGGCGTGCATCGTCCCGCACACCTGGTTGTGGACGTCGCCGCTGGGACCGGAAGTCCGCGCGGTGGAGCTGGTGGATCCGGTGCTCAGGGCCGACATCGTCCTGGCCACCAATTCCGCCGGACCGGGATCACCGATCGCCCGCGCGCTCGCCGCCTCCGCCGAGGAGCTGTCGCTGAACGAGTTCTTCGACGCGCAGCTATCGCGAATCACCCTCCGGCACTGACCTTTCCGGCCTCAACCCCACTTTTCGGGTTCAGGCTCGCCAGATGCCCGCTTTCCACTCCCGCCGCGGGGTCGAGCTCGCAGTCGATGACCGACGGCATCCGGGAGCCGATCGCCTCGGACAGCGCCGACCGCAATTCCGCCGGGGTGGTGACGTGATATCCCTTGCCGCCGAAGGCTTGGGCGATCAGCTCATGACGCGCCCGTGCGTTCAACACGGTGGGGGCCGGATCGTGGCCGTTGGGGGATTCGTCGCCGCGGTAGACGCCGCCGTTGTTGAGGATGACCACGGTCACCGGAAGCCGGTAACGGCAGATCGTCTCGACTTCCATGCCGCTGAAGCCGAATGCGCTGTCACCCTCGACCGCGACGACGGGCCGGTCGGTCTCGACGGCGGCCGCGATGGCATAACCCATGCCGATGCCCATGACGCCCCAGGTCCCGGTGTCCAGCCGGTGCCGCGGCAGCTCCATGCCGATGACGTTGCGGGCCAGGTCCAACGCGTTCGCTCCCTCGTTGACCACGTAGACGTCCGGATTATCCCGCAGCACGGCACGAATCGCGGCGAGCGCGTTGTAGAAGCGCATGGGATGCGGGTCCTCGGCCAGGCGCTCGGACATCTTGGCGTCGTTGCGGGCGGTGCGCTCGGCCAGCTCCGCGGCCCATTCCGCGGGCGCCGTGACCGGGCGGGCGGTGAGGCCGTCGCGCAGCGCCGACATCACCGAGCCGATGTCGCCGACCAGGGGCGCCGCGATCGGCTGATTGCTGTCGAGTTCCGACGGCGCGATGTCGACCTGCACGAACTTGGCGTCGGCGGACCACTGCGGCGAATCCCCGTGGCCAAGAAGCCAATTCAGCCGCGCGCCGACCAGAAGGACCACGTCCGCCCTTGCGATCGCCAGGGAGCGCGCGGCCGCCGCGGACTGCGGGTGGGAATCCGGCAACAGCCCCTTGGCCATCGACATCGGCAGGAACGGAATCCCGGTGGTCTCGACGAACTCGCGAATCACATTGTCCGCCTGAGCGTATGCCGCGCCCTTGCCGAGCACGATCAACGGTCGCCGCGCATGCGCCAGCAGCTGCAGCGCGCGTTCGACCGCATCGGGCGCCGGCAGCTGCCGTGGCGCCGGGTCGACGATCCGCCAGACCGTGTCCGCGGCCGCCGCGGCGTCCATCGCCTGCCCCAACACGTCGCCGGGGATGTCGAGGTACACGCCCCCGGGGCGGCCGGAGATCGCGGTGCGGACGGCACGCGCGACCCCGCGCCCGATGTCCTCGATCCGGCCGATCCGATAGGCCGCCTTCGCGAACGGCCGCGCGGCGTTGAGCTGGTCGATGTCCTGGTAGTCGCCGCGCTGCAAATCGACCAGGGCCCGATTGCTGGACCCCGAGATCTGGATCATCGGGAAGCAGTTCGCGGTGGCGTTGGCCAGCGCGGGCAGCCCGTTGAGGAACCCGGGTCCGGATGTCGTCAGGCAGATGCCCGGCCGGCGGGTCAGGAACCCGGCGGCGGCCGCGGCATTGCCGGCCGAAGCCTCGTGGCGGAAGCCGATGTAACGGATCCCCGAGGCCTGCGCAACGCGGGCGAGGTCGGTGATCGGGATGCCGACGATCCCGTACATGGTGTCGACGTCGTTGGCCTTGAGCGCCTCCACCACCAGATGGAAGCCGTCGATCAAACGCGTGGACGCGGTCATGGGGGCGACTCCTCGTGTGGTTCCGCTGTAGTAAACGCTTGGCCCTTACTCTGACGCGGCCACCCGCCGGGTGTCCAAGACGGAGCCGCTATGCAGCGATTCACGACGTCTATCGGCGCTGGCAGCGTGGTATTCGGTGGCGTCGATAGTCAGTGGTTATCGGTCGTGAGCGAACCACTATTGGACGGGCGGCCGGGCCGCCGGGCATGGTTCGAGCAGATGCTTATCAAGACGAGGGCGAAAGGGAGCGCGGCGATGAGGACGACGAGGCCGGAAGAGATCATCGGCGGCACGGGCTCGGCCCAGACGCCGGGGCCGGGCATCACCGATCTGGTCGAGGAGGCGGGGTACCGATCCCCGGAGGCGCCCGCGCTGGTCGTCACCTCCGATCGGGTGCCGGTCAGCTACCGCGATCTGCTCCGGCTGGCCGACGACCTGGCGGGGCAGCTGGCCCGGGGCGGGCTGCGCGCGGGCGACCGCGTCGCCCTGCGCTCCGGAAGCAATGCCGAGTTCGTCGTCGGGCTGCTGGCGGCTTCCCAAGCCGGCCTGGTCGCCGTCCCGCTGGATCCGGCCCTGCCGGTCGGGGAACAGCGCGCTCGCAGCGAGGCCGTGGGCGCCAGGGTGGTCCTCATCGACGGCGCGGCACCCGCCGACGACGAGGGACGGCACCTGCCGTGGTGGCCGCTCGCGGTGACGCCCGGCGGCGCGGGCGGCACCCCGGCCGTCGACGTGGACACCACCGCCGCTCCCGCGCAACAGTTTTCGACGCCCGAGGGCCTGCGCGACGACGATGCCATGATCATGTTCACCGGCGGTACCACCGGGGTGCCGAAGATGGTCCCGTGGACCCGCGGCAACATCGCCGGCTCGGTGCACGCCATCATCGCCGGATACGGGCTCGGCCCCCGGGACGCCACCGTGGCGGTGATGCCGCTCTACCACGGTCACGGGCTGCTCGCCGCGCTGCTGGCGACCCTGGTGTCCGGGGGAACGGTGCTGCTACCGGCCCGCGGTCGGTTCTCGGCGCACACCTTCTGGGACGACATCGACGCCGTCCGCGCCACCTGGTACACGGCGGTCCCGACGATTCATCAGATCCTGTTGGAGCGGGCCGGCACCGGCCGAGAGGGCAGCTCCGCGTTGCGCTTCATCCGCAGTTGCAGCGCCCCGCTCACCGCCGAAACGGCGCAGGCGCTGCAGGACACCTTCTCGGCCCCGGTGGTGTGCGCCTTCGGCATGACCGAGGCCACCCACCAGGTGGCGACGACCGAGATCGGCCACACCGAAAACCCAGCCGCCACACCGGGTCTGGTTGGCCGGTCGACCGGGCCGGAGATCCGGATCGTCGGGCCCGACGGGCGGCCGGTGCCGCCGGGGGAGGTCGGCGAGGTGTGGCTGCACGGCCCCACTGTGGTCCGGGGCTACCTCGGCGACCCGGCGATCACGGCCGCCAATTTCACCGACGGGTGGCTGCGCACGGGTGACCTGGGAACGCTGTCGGCGGCCGGCGAGCTGGTCATCCGCGGCCGGATCAAGGAACTCATCAACCGGGGCGGGGAGAAGATCTCCCCGGAACGCGTCGAGGGCGTGCTGGGCAGCCATCCCGGCGTGCTGGAGGTGGCCGTCTTCGGCATGCCCGACACGCTGTACGGCGAGACGGTGGCCGCGGTGATCGTCCCCCGGGGATCGGCCGCGCCGACCCCGGACGAGCTGACGTCGTTCGCCCGCGACCGGCTCGCGCCCTTCGAGGTGCCGGCCAGCTTCCAGCAGGCCGCGGAGTTACCGCACACCGCGAAAGGGTCGCTGGACCGCCGCGCGGTCGCCCAGCGGTTCGGGCGCGGGGCGTGACGGTTCAGACGGTCGCCTTCACCCGGGTGGCCGCGGCCTCCGGCATGGGTTCGTAGCGGGCGAAGGCCCGGGTGAACGACGCGGCGCCGTGGGCCAGCGAGCGCAGGTCGATCGCGTAGCGCGTCAACTCCACCTGGGGCACCTCGGCCCGCACCAGCGTGCGCTCGCCCGCGGTCTCGGTACCGAGCACCCGGCCGCGGCGACCCGACAGGTCGCCCATCACCGCGCCGACGAAGTCGTCGGGCACCAGCACCGAAATCTCGTCGATCGGCTCGAGCAGGCTCACCTTCGTCGCCGCGGCCGCCTCGCGCAGCGCCAGGGAGCCCGCCATCTGGAACGCGAAATCCGAGGAGTCGACGCTGTGCGCCTTGCCGTCGAGCAGCGTGACCCGGATGTCGACCACCGGGTAGCCGGCGTGCACGCCCTTCTCCATCTGCGCGCGCACGCCCTTCTCCACGCTCGGGATGAACTGCCGCGGCACCGCCCCGCCGACCACCTTGTCGAGGAACTCGAACCCGGAGCCCTCCGGCAGCGGTTCCACTTCGATGTCGCACACCGCGTACTGGCCGTGCCCGCCCGATTGCTTGACGTGCCGGCCGTGGCCTTTCGCTTTGCCGCCGAACGTCTCGCGCAACGGGACCCGCAGCTCCACGGTGTCCACGGTGACGCCGTACCGGTTGGCCAGCGCGTCGAGGACGACACCGGCGTGGGCCTCGCCCATGCACCACAACACGATCTGGTGGGTCTCGGGGTTCTGCTCGATGCGCAGCGTCGGGTCCTCGGCGGCCAGCCGACCCAGCCCGACCGACAGCTTGTCCTCGTCGGTCTTGGCGTGCGCCTGGATGGCGACCGGCAGCAGGGGTTCGGGCATCGTCCACGGTTTGAGCACCAGCGGCTCCGCCTTGTCCGAGAGGGTGTCGCCGGTCTCGGCGCGGCTCAGCTTGCCGATCGCGCAGATGTCGCCGGCCACCACGGCCGCCGCGGGCCGCTGCTGCTTGCCCAGCGGAAACGACAGGGCGCCGACGCGCTCGTCTTCGTCGTGGTCGGGGTGCGTGCTGCCGTTCCCGTTGACCGAACCGAAGAACGACGCAAAGTGGCCCGACACATGAACCGTCGTGTCGGGCCTGATGGTCCCGGAGAACACCCGGACCAGGCTGAGCCGTCCGACGTAGGGATCCGACGTCGTCTTCACCACCTCCGCGAGCAGGGGCGCGCCGGGATCGCAGGTCAGCGTCGCGTGCGTGGCGCCCTGG
>NZ_LZJG01000165.1:0-25009 GCF_001667785.1 Mycobacterium sp. E3247
GAACTTCTTCAGCTCCATGCGGTCCGGGTCGTTGCGGCGGTTCTTCTTGGTGATGTAGTTGCGGTGCTTGCACACCTCGCATGCCAAGGTGATCTTCGGCCGCACGTCGGTACTGGAAGCCATGACGGTTCTCTCTCAAATCTCTCAAGGTGTGCATTGTGTTGTGTTGTAGCGATGGCCGGACTCGAACCGGCGACCTAACGATTATGAGTCGTTCGCTCTAACCGACTGAGCTACATCGCCTCTGCCCGCCCCAATCCGGGTCGGGGCCGCCACGCCTGCTCGGCGTCCGCCGAGCCCCCTAACGGAATCGAACCGTTGACCTTTTCCTTACCATGGAAACGCTCTACCGACTGAGCTAAGGGGGCCGTTCACCCGAATCGGCAGTGCCGTGGGCCTAAAAGAGGGTACAACCTGGCTCGCAGCCGGACCAAACCACGGGCTCTTAGGGGGCGCTGTCGCCGCCTCGCCGCGGCTGCCACGCGCGGAGGTCGCTGAACTCGTCGTACTCCTCGGCCGCTGCGGCATCGGCTTCGGCTTCGGTGAGCAGGGTGCGCAACGCGAGATTGACGGCCTCGCGGGCGTCGGCCAGATGGAAGCGGCGTACCGCCTCGTCAATCAGATCGACGTCGATCTCGATCTCGACCTTCCTGATCATGCGCCAACAATACCCACTGGGCACACCGCCAATCGTTGCTCGCGGGAGGTTGTGCGGCGAAGTCCGCGGCGGCGCTGCGGGCCCCGGACGGGCAGGTCCTAGGCTGGTCACGTGTCAAACGACCGGCTGTACTTTCGTCAACTGCTCTCCGGTCGCGACTTCGCCGCCGGCGACATGTTCGCGACCCAGATGCGCAACTTCGCCTACCTGATCGGTGACCGCGAGACGGGCGACTGCGTGGTGGTCGACCCCGCGTACGCGGCGGGCGATCTGCTCGACACGCTCGAGGCCGACGGCATGCACCTGTCCGGGGTGCTGGTCACCCACCACCATCCCGACCACGTGGGCGGATCGATGATGGGCTTCTCGCTGCAGGGCCTGGCCGAGCTGCTGGAGCGGGCGGCCGTACCGGTACACGTCAACACTCATGAGGCGCAATGGGTTTCGCGGGTCACCGGCATCGGCCTCGGCGATCTGACCTCACATGAGAACCACGACAAGGTCAGCATCGGCGGCATCGAGATCGAGTTGCTGCACACTCCCGGCCACACGCCGGGCAGCCAATGCTTCCTACTCGACGGCCGACTGGTGGCCGGTGACACGTTGTTCCTGGAGGGCTGCGGCCGGACCGATTTCCCCGGCGGCGACTCCGACGAGATGTACCGCAGCCTGCGGCAACTCGCGACCCTGCCCGGTGACCCGATCGTTTTTCCCGGGCACTGGTATTCGGCGGAGCCCAGCGCGTCGCTGTCGGAGGTCAAACGCTCCAACTACGTGTATCGGGCCGCCGACCTCGGCCAGTGGCGCATGCTGATGGGCGGCTGAGGCGTTCGCTCGACCACGACGAATCGGCAACCGGCCTGTGATATAAGCGGAGGGTGGATTCCATGGGGTGGATCCAGGACAGCTGGAACGGAATCACGCACGCTGGGTCCAGCACCTGGATCGCGTGGGCGGCGTGGGCGGCGATCGCGCTCGCCGTCGTGACCCTGATCTTCACCAACCGCCAGATCACCCGCAATCGCCGGCTGGCCGCCGAACAGACGCGGCCGCAGGTCGCGATGTTCATGGAACCGCATCCCGCGGACTGGCACGTGATCGAACTGGTGGTCAGGAACTTCGGCCAGACCGCGGCGTACGACATCACGTTCTCGTTCATGAATCCGCCGACGGTGGCCGAATACGAGAACGCCACCGACGGCTACGCCGACGTCGCCGAACTGCGCCTGCCCCGCGAGTTGCCGGTGCTGGCTCCCGGCCAGGAATGGCGCATGGTGTGGGACTCGGCGCTCGACCGCGCCGAGATCGGCAGCGGCATCGAGTCCCGCTTCACCGGCACCATCCGCTACTACGACCGGCCGGAGCACGCGCACGGGCGCCGGTTTTGGGAACGCGAACGCGTGCCGCTGGAAACCCAGGTGGTGCTGGACTGGGACTCGTTGCCGCCGGTGCAGCGCATCGAGTTGATGACCACCCATGACCTGGCGAAGCGGGAGAAGCAGAAGCTGGAGCTGCTGCGCGGGCTGCTGACCTACTTCCACTACGCGAGTAAGGAAACCCGCCCCGAGGTGTTCCGCAGCGAGATCGAACGGATCAACGCCGCCGTGCGGGAGACGCAGGACAGGTGGCGCACCCGCCAGCTCGACGAGCCCACCGACGTCAGCCTGCGCTGGGGTGAGACCGAGGACGAGCTGGGCAAACACCACAGTGCGCCCGCGGGGCGGCAAGGAGCCAGCAACCCATGAGCGGCCCGGTCCACTACACCCTCAAGGATTCCGTCGCCGTCATCAGGATGGACGACGGCAAGGTCAACGCCCTGGGCCCGACAATGCAGCAGGCCCTGGGCGAGGCGATCGACCGGGCCGACGCCGACAACGCCGGGGCGTTGGTGATCACCGGCAACGAGCGGGTGTTCAGCGGCGGGTTCGACCTGAAGGTCCTCACCTCCGGCGAGGCGCAGCCGGCGATCGACATGCTGCGGGGCGGCTTCGAGCTGGCGTACCGGCTGTTGTCCCACCCCAAGCCGGTCGTGATGGCCTGCACCGGCCACGCCATCGCCATGGGGGCGTTCCTGCTGTCGTCCGGCGACCACCGGGTGGCCGCGCACGCCTACAACATTCAGGCCAACGAGGTGGCGATCGGCATGGTCATCCCCTACGCGGCCCTGGAGATCATGAAACTGCGCCTGACCCAGTCGGCCTACCAGCAGGCCGCCGGGCTGGCCAAGACGTTCTTCGGCGAGACGGCGCTGGCCGCGGGCTTCGTCGACGAGATCGTGCTGCCGGAGATGGTGGTCAGCCGCGCCGAGGAGGCCGCGCGCGAATTCGCCGGCCTGCACCAACACGCCCACGCCGCAACCAAATTGCGCGCGCGGGCGGATGCCCTGAAGGCCATCCGGGCCGGGATCGACGGCATCGAGGCCGAGTTCGGGCTGTAGCCCGCCCGACCCGCGCTGGTCAGCACGTTTTCGACACCGACGCCCGGGTACGCCGGCCGGCGCGCGCAGGCCGCCAAGGAGGCCGAATTGCTGAGCCTGGCGTCGCGCTGCCATCCCGAGACGTTGCGCCAGATGCGCTGGGCCAACGCGATGCTCAAAGAGTTGTCACCGCAGGTATTCATGAACTGAACGGCGAACGCGGTGGCCGCTGCCCGCCGCCACCGCGTTCTCTCGCCTCCTCGCGGCCAGTGTGGCACGTGCGGGACATGCCGTCACTTCACTGCCTGACGATGCGGCGGAACCGGTCCAGATACGCCGGCCAGTCCCACGTGGACAAGAAATCCTGCGTAGCCGCATACCCCCTGTCGCAGAGCTGTTCGAGGCGGCCCCGGGAAATGCCGAAGTCGAGCACGCTCACGTCGGTGGAGGCGACCCCGATGGTGCGGCACTTGACCCACGGCAGACTCAGCTGTGCCTGGTCGTGGCCGACCATCATGGTGGTGAAAAGGCTTTGCAGCAGGGCGGATTGTTTGAGGAAACGCAACGGGCGCAGGGCGGGGAACACCTGGTCTATGCCCTCGGCGAGCTTGGGCATCACCGTGACGCCGAACGTGGGCCAGCGCGGCGGTTTGCCGTCGGTGCGGTCCAGCGAGTCGATCGGGAAATTCGACAGGACGCCTCCGTCGACCAGGCAGGAGCTGAGCCCCATGGTGTTGGTCAGCGCGACCGGCGGGTAGAAGAACGGAATCGCCATCGAGGCACGGACCGCGTCGGCGACGGGCTGCTCGTCGGGATCGAGCCCGTAGAGGCGCCGATAGTCCCAGGGCAGTCGCACCAGCTGCGCCGCGGCGACGTCGGCGACGGTGACCGCGACCTGATAGCGCCGTTCCGGTGGGAGGTCGTCGTCGTCGATGGCCAGATCGCCGAACGTGACCACGCCTAGGTTTTTCAGCTCGCTACGGATCCAGTCGTGGGCGAAGTCGCCGCGGTACATGGCCGTGTCGCGCACCAGCCCCCATGCGGAGCCGACGACGGGCAGAGGCCCCGCGTCGCGCCATTTGCGCAACGGCACCGACAGCGCGAGCTCCCTGAGCTCACCACTGGTCAGTTGATCGCCCTTGGACGCGGCCGCCGAGATCACCGCGACCACCGAACCCGCCGAGACCCCCGACACCCGATAGGCCGAGTAGCCGGCATCCATGAGCCCGGCGACTGCGCCGACCAGGCCGATGAACTTCACGCCCCCGCCAGAGAGGACCAGGTCTACCGGCTTCTTCTCGGCCGCCATCTCAATCGTCCGCCGAAACCCATTGGTAGGGAAGGAATTTACCGTCCAGGGTCACCACGACCCGATCGCCCGAGGGGTGCGGCTTCTTCTGTAGGTCGACACTGAAGTTGATCGCGCTCATGATGCCGTCGCCGAACTGTTCGTGGATCAGCTCCTTGATGGCGCCGCCGTAGACCTGCAGGGCCTCGTAGAAGCGATAGATGGTGGGATCGGTCGGCACGGCGGTGGGCAGCCCGCCGCGCATGGGCGGCGCCGCGAGCACGGGCACCACCGATTCGCTCAGACCCAGCCTCTCGACGAGGATCCGTGCCGACTCAGCGGGAATGGGATGCTGGCCGAGCAGCGCGGCGGTGGTCCACAGCACCGGCCTGTCGATGGCGTCGGCCAGCTCCTGCCACGTCAGGCCAAGCCGCAGTCGAGCCAGGACGATCTGCTCGGTGATCTCGTGTCTGTTCATGGCCCAAGCATGCCCGGCGGCCCTCACGCCGGCTTACGGCCGCCTGCCTCACCACCGGCCGTGGTGGACGACCTCGGCGAAGGGGCGCCGATTCGGCGTGCGGATCGGCGTGAGCGGACGGTCGGCGGGATAACCGACGCCCAGCAGGAACGCCACCAGCCGGTCCTCGGGGACGCCGAGGATGGCGCGCGCCTTCTGCTGGTCCCCCACCGATGAATGCCCGGTCCCGATTCCGAGGTCGGTGGCGGCGATCATCATCGCCATCGTGGCCTGCCCGACGTCGTAGTTGTCGGTGACCAGCCTGCGCTCGTCCGGCGGCACGGGCACGACGATCGCGATCGCCGCGGCCGCGGCGGCGATGTGCCCGGCGCCCTGCCAGACGGTCGACAGCTCCTGCAGCTGCGCCCGGTCGGTGACGATCACGAAATCCCACGGCTGCCGGTTCTTCGCCGAGGGCGCGCGCCACCCGGCCTCGGCGATGCGGTTCAGGTCGTCTTCGGAAACCGGGTCCGGCTTGTACTGCCGGACATTGCGCCTGGCCCGGATCGCGTCCCAAGCCTCCATGGATGACCTCCTCATTCTCCAGCCGACCCCAGGTAAACGGGGGTAACGTCGTCCGAATTCCCCGCATACGCGCGCAGAAGTTTGATTCCGGCCATTACGGGAAGCCACGGTGAACCAGCTGTGCCGCCCACTCGTGATCCAGCTGAATGGCCCCGGATGAGGAAGGCGCGTAGCCGGCATGACAGAGAACCTGACGCCGCACTTCGAGGACGTCCAGGCCCACTACGACCTGTCCGACGACTTCTTCCGGCTGTTCCTCGACCCCACCATGACCTACAGCTGCGCGTACTTCGACCGCATGCGCGACATCCCGCTCGAAGAGGCGCAGCTCCGCAAGATGGACCTGGCGCTCGGAAAGCTGGGCCTGCGGCCCGGGATGACGCTGTTGGACGTCGGCTGCGGCTGGGGCGGAACCATGCGCCGCGCGCTCGAGAAGTACGACGTAGACGTCATCGGTTTGACACTGTCCAAGCACCAGTGCGCGCACGTGCAGAAGATGTTCGACGCGATGACCACCCCGCACAGCAGGCGGGTGCTGCTGCACGGCTGGGAAGAATTCGACGAGCCCGTGGACCGGATCGTCTCCATCGGCGCCTTCGAGCACTTCGGCTACGACCGCTACGACGACTTCTTCCAGAAGGCTTTCCGCATCCTGCCCGACGACGGGGTGATGCTGCTGCACACCATCACCATGCTGACCCCGGAACAGATCGTCGCACGCGGTCTGCCGATGACCGAGGAGCAGACCAGCTTCAACGACTTCATCGCCCGCGAAATCTTCCCGGGCGGCCAGTTGCCGCCGATCGAGATGGTGGAGTTCCACGCGTCGAAGATGGGTTTCAACCTGGCCCGCAGGCAGTCGCTACAGCTGCACTACGCCCGCACGCTCGACCTGTGGGCCGCCGCGCTCGAGGCGCACCACAGCGAGGCCGTCGCGATCCAGTCCGAAGAGGTCTACCAGCGATACATGAGGTATCTGACCGGTTGCGCCCAGGCGTTCCGGGACGGCTACATCGACATCAACCAGTTCACGCTGGCCAAATAGACGCGGCTCTCACCGGCCGGTCGGCTCGACAAGGCGGCGAAGGTTCTTCAGGCTCTCGTCGAGCGAGCGGCCGACCCAGAAGGCCGCCACCCGGTCCGCGATCAGGCCCAGCAGGCCGCCCTCCGAGCTGTAGGCGAGCCGAAACGTCACGCGGGTCCGGCCGGGGCCGGCGTCGCGCAGGCGGAACCGGCCACGCTGCGTCACGCCGGTGATGTTGATCCACGCCAGGTCCCGCGCCGCATCGAACTCCACGACCTCGGCGACGCCACCCACCGGGATCGAGCCGATCTTCCACAGCACGGTGTAGCGGGCGCCCACCCGGGCCGGGCCCTCGGTCAGCGTCTCCCAGCGCTCCAGGTGCGGGAGGAACGACGGGTAGCGATCCGGGTCGCTGAGCACCTTCCACACGGTGTCGCGGTCCGCGTCGACGACGATCCGGCGTTCGACGCGCATCAGCCGATCACCGGGAATCGGCGCTGCGCGGCAAGCCGATCCACGCCGGCCTGCAGGCTGGCGATCACCTCGTCGTACACCGCCTGGTCGTCGTCGCCCACCGTGATCGGCTCCTGCACCTCGATGACGATCTTGGCGGGCAGCGGAATGTGCCCCAACAGGTCGCTGACGTCGAGCCCCCAGGGCAAGGCCAGCGAGATGGGCACGCTCTTGAGCCGGATCACCTTGTCGAGCAGCAACAGTTTGGCTAGCCACTGCGCGCGACCCAGGAACAACGCGGTCTCCTGGCCGCCGACGCTGGCCACCGGAACGATCGGTACGCCCGTCTCGCGCGCGAGCCGCACGAAGCCCTTGCGGCCACCGAAGTCGACGACATGCCGCTGCCATGACGGGCGGAAGACCTCGTAGTCGCCGCCCGGGTACACCAGTACCGCGGCGCCGGATTCCAAAGCGAGGCGGGCGTTTTCGGGGCTGGCCGCGACCGTGCCGAACTTGCGCAGCCAGCGCAGCGGCGGATAGAGGGTGACCAGGTTGTGCGCGAGCTGATAGAACGGGCGCTCCACACCGAAGTACGAGCAGAACGCCAGGGTGAAGACGAACGTGTCGGGCGGGACGTTGCCGCCGCTGTGGTTGCCGACCAGCAGCACCGGCCCGTGCGGTGGGATGCGGTCGAGGCCGCGGACGTCGGCCCGGAAATAGAGCGAGGCCACCAGCCAGGTGGCGGGCAGCTGGTCCCGGATGAAGTCGGGGTCGCGCTGATCCAGGTCCGCCTTGGGCACCCGGTCGGCGATCTGCCTACTGGCCCACCCGATGGCATCCGCGACTGTCGCCATGGTGTCAGCCTGGCACAGCGGAGCCCGCCGGTGGAGGGACTTTCGTCGCCCGATGTCGGTGCGGGGGTCTATCGTTGCACCGCAATGGCGCTTCATCTCCACCGTGCCGAACGCACCGATGTCCTTGCCGACGCCCTCGGGGCCCTGCTGGCCAATCCGCAAGCCGATCCGTTCGCCGGGGAGCTGGTGCTGGTTCCCGCGCGCGGCGTGGAGCGCTGGCTCAGCCAACGGCTGTCGCACGTGCTCGGCCGGTCCCGGGGCGGCCCGGGCGGCGACGGGGTGTGCGCGGGGGTGGCGTTCCGCAGTCCCGGATCGCTGATCGCCGAGATCACCGGCGCCGCCGACGCCGATCCCTGGTCGCCGGACGCCATCACCTGGCCGCTGCTGGAGGTGATCGACTGCTCCCTGGACGAGCCGTGGTGCGCAACGCTGGCAACGCATTTGGGCCACTTCGACACCGGGCCCGAGGCGGAACTGCGCCGCGCCAGGCGGTATTCGGTGGCGCGCAGGCTGGCCGGGTTGTTCGCCTCGTACGCAAGCCAGCGTCCGCAATTGCTGGCCGCCTGGCTGAACGGCGACCCGGGCGACCTCGACACCGACCTGGCCTGGCAGCCGCAACTGTGGCGGGCGGTGGCGGCGATCATCCCGGCCGATCCGCCGCACGTCCGCCATCGGGACACGATCGCCCGGCTGCGGGCAGGCCCGACCGACCTGCCCACGCGGTTGTCGCTGTTCGGCCACACCCGGTTGTCGCGGACCGATGTGGAACTCCTCGAGGCGGTGTCGGCCCACCACGACCTGCACCTGTGGCTGCCGCACCCCAGCGACCAGCTGTGGCAGGGGTTGAGCGGTGTCCATGGCGTGGTGCGGCGACGCGACGACGACAGCAGGCGCGCGGCGCAGCACCCGCTGCTTCAGACCCTCGGCCGCGACCTGCGCGAGCTGCAACGCGCGCTGCCGATCCGCCGAGCAACCGATGAGTTCATCTGCGGTGCAACACGATCCGATACCCTGCTGGGCTGGCTGCAGTCCGACATCGCCGCCAATGCGGTCCGGCGGACGGGCCGCGCCCCGTCGCCTGACGACCGCTCGGTGCAGGTGCACAGCTGCCACGGCGCGGCACGGCAGGTCGGCGTGCTGCGCGAGGTGCTGCTCGGGTTGCTCGAGGACGACCCGACGCTGGAGCCCCGCGACATCGTCGTGATGTGCCCCGATATCGAGACCTACGCCCCGTTGATCGTCGCCGGCTTCGGGCTGGGGGACCTGCCCGGAGAAGGCCACCCCGCGCACCGGCTGCGGATGCGCCTGGCCGACCGGTCCCCCACCCAGACCAATCCGCTCCTCGCGGTGGCCGGGCAACTGCTGGGCATCGCCGGTGGCCGCACCACCGCCACCGAAGTGCTCAACCTGGCGCAGGCCCCGCCGGTGCGCGCTCGCTTCGGTTTCACCGACGACAACCTCGACTCGATCACGGCGTGGGTGCGGGAATCGGGCATCCGGTGGGGCTTCGACAAGGAACAGCGGGCGCCCTACGGACTGGACCACATCCTGCACAACACCTGGCGTTTCGGGCTCGACCGCATCCTCACCGGCGTCGCGATGTCCGACGACTCGCAGGCCTGGCTGAGCACCGCGCTACCGCTCGACGACGTGGGCAGCAACAAGGTCGAATTGGCCGGAAGATTGGCCGAATACGTCGCCCGGCTGCAGGGTGTGGTCGATTCGCTGACCGGAACCCGGCCGCTGACGGAGTGGATCGACGCGCTCACCGGCGGGGTCGCCGCACTCACCCGGGTGGCTGCCGGCGACGCGTGGCAGCCCGGGCAGCTGCGCCACGAGTTCGCAAAGGTCTTGGAACAGGCCGGCTCCCGCGAGTCGACCATGATGCGCCTGCCCGACGTGCGCGCGCTGCTGGCCGGTCGCCTGGCCGGGCGGCCGACCCGCGCGAACTTCCGCACCGGCACGTTGACCGTCTGCACCATGGTGCCCATGCGGTCCGTTCCCCATCGGGTGGTGTGCCTGGTCGGCCTCGACGACGGCGTCTTCCCCCGGTTCGACCGGCCCGACGGCGACGACGCGCTGGCCCGGACGCCGATGACCGGTGAACGCGACATCCGTTCGGAGGACCGGCAGTTGCTGCTGGACGCCGTGTGCGCGGCCACCGAAACGCTGGTGATCACGTACACCGGCAACGACGAGCACACCGGCCACCCGCGCCCGCCGGCCGTGCCGCTGTCCGAACTGCTCGACGCGCTGGACCAGACGACAACCCAACGCGTGCGCGACCGCGTGGTGGTGCACCATCCGTTGCAGCCCTTCGACATTCGCAACGTGACCCCCGGCGAGCTGGTCCCGGACCAGCCGTTCACCTTCGACCCCACCGCACTGGTGGCCGCCGAGGCCGCCGCCGGCGACCGGCATGCCGGCCGCCCGTTCTTCGCCGAGCCGCTTCCCGCGCCCCCGCGCGACGACGTCGCCCTGGCCGATCTGCTCACTTTCTTCCGGGACCCGGTGAAGGGTTTCTTCCGTGCGCTGGACTACGCGCTGCCCTGGGAAGTCGAGGACCTCGACGACGAGATGCCGGTCCACATCGACAATTTGGCCCAGTGGACCGTCGGCGATCGCATGCTGCGCGACATGCTGCGCGGCATGCATCCGGACACCGCCGCCAACGCCGAGTGGCGGCGGGGCACCCTGCCGCCCGGCCGCCTCGGGATGCGCAAAGCCGTCGAGATCCGCGACCAGGCCGCCGACCTGGCGCGCACGGCGTTACGGCACCGTCAGGTTGACGCCGACGCGTACGACGTCGACGTGGACCTCGGCGGCGGCCGCCGGCTCACCGGCACCGTGACACCCGTCTTCGGCGAGCGCACGGTGTCGGTCACGTACTCCAGGCTGGGTGGCAAACACCTGATGGAGTCGTGGATTCCACTGCTGGCCTTGAGCGCCGCCATACCGGGCCGCGGCTGGTCGGCCCTGTGCATCGGCCGCGCCCGAACCGATCACCGCATCGAACAGCGGCTGCTGGGACCGCCGGCGGATCCCCGTGCGACGCTCCGCGACCTGGTGCACCTCTACGACGCGGGCCGCCGAGAGCCGCTGCCGCTGCCGGTGCGGACGTCGTTCGCCTGGGCCGACGCCCGCCACGGCGGCAGGGACCCGGCGCGGGCGGCCGGCTGGCGGTGGCAGTCACAGAACAACTTTCACGGCGAGAACGCCGAGCCCGCGCACGAAAAGGTCTGGGGCAAACGGGCGCCGCTCAGCGTCTTGCTCGGCGCGCCGCATCTCGGCGAGGAGGTCGACGGGGAGGATTCCCGTCTGGGCGCGTTGGCGGTGCGGTTGTGGTTACCGCTGCTGCGCTCGGAGGTGCGTTGATGGAACGGTTCGACCTGCTCGGCCCCCTGCCCGGGCCCGGGTGCACGACCGTCCTCGAGGCCAGCGCCGGCACCGGAAAGACGTTCGCGCTGGCCGGGCTGGTCACCCGCTACCTCGCCGACGGCGTGGCCACCCTCGACGAGATGCTGCTGATCACGTTCAGTCGCGCCGCCAGCCGCGAACTGCGCGAGCGCGTCCGCGCACAGATCTCGCAAACCGTTGCTGCGCTGTGCAATCCGGCATCCGATGCCCCCAACGAGTTGGTGGCCCACCTGATGCGGGGCACCGCCGCCGACCGCGACCAGCGCTGCGGCAGGCTCAGGGACGCGCTGGCGGGATTCGACGCCGCCACCATCGCCACCACCCACGAGTTCTGCAGCATGGTGCTGAAATCCCTTGGCGTCGCCGGCGACACCGACGCCGGCGTGACACTGGTCGAGAGCCTCGAGGATCTCCTCACCCAGATCGTCGACGACCTCTACCTCGCGCGGTTCGCATCCGAGCGCGACGACGCGGCGCTCAGCCACGCCGACGCGCTGGCCCTGGCCCGCGCGGTGGTCCGCGACCCGTGCGCCGAGCTGCGGCCGCAACGGCCGGACGCGGGTTCGGTTGCGGAGGTGCGGCTTCGGTTCGCCAACGATGTGCTCGCCGAGCTGGAGCTGCGCAAGCACCGGCTCGGCATCCTGGGCTACGACGACCTGCTGCGCAGGCTCGCCACCGCGCTGCGCGCGCAGGATTCCGACGCCGCCAACCGGATGCGGGCCCGGTGGCCGATCGTCATGGTCGACGAGTTCCAGGACACCGACCCCATCCAATGGGAGGTCATCGGGCGCGCGTTCGGCGGCCACTCCACCGTGGTGCTGATCGGCGATCCCAAGCAGGCCATCTACGGCTTCCGCGGCGGCGACATCTACACCTACCTCGAGGCCGCCCGCACCGCCGGCGAGCGGCGCACGCTGGACGTCAACTGGCGCAGCGACACCGCGCTGGTCGAGCGTCTGCAGACCGTGCTACGCGGCGCGGCGCTGGGCGATCCGGGCATCCTCGTGGGCAAGGTCGAGACCCGCCTCGCCGGGCACCGGCTGGCCGGCGCGCCGCGCAATGCGCCGTTTCGGCTGCGCCTGGTCAACCGCTCCCTGTTCGGTGTCGATCAGACGAAAACCATTCCCATGTCCGAGCTTCGCCGCTACATCACCGCCGATCTGGCCGCCGACGTCGGCGCCCTGCGAGCGGGCGGCGCCACGTTCGACGGTGCCCCGGTCGAGCCCGGTCATGTGGCGGTGATAGTCGAGACCGGTGAGGATGCCCGGGCGTGCCAGAGCGCCCTGATCCAGGCCGGGATTCCCGCCGTCTACACCGGCGACGCCGATGTGTTCCTGTCCCAGGCCGCCGAGGACTGGCTGTGCCTGCTCAACGCGTTCGATCAGACCCACCGCAGCGGGATCGTGCGGGCCGCCGCGGCGACGGTGTTCTTCGGCAAGGCGGCCGACGCGTTGGCCGCCGGCGGCGACATGCTCACCGACGAGGTAGCGGCCACGTTGCGGGACTGGTCGGCCCAGCTGCGCGAACGCGGACCGGCGGCGGTGTTCGAGGCGGCGCAGTTGGCCGGGATGGGCCGGCGTGTCCTTGCGGAACGGGGCGGCGAGCGCACCATGACCGACCTCGCTCACATCGCCCAACTCCTGCACGACGTTTCGCACCGGGAGCGGTTGGCCCTGCCCGCGCTGCGCGATTGGCTGCGCCGGCAATGCGGCGAGCGAGACGGTGCACCCGAACGCAATCGTCGCCTCGACAGCGACTCCGCCGCGGTGCAGGTCATGACGGTGTGGGGGGCCAAGGGCCTGCAGTTCCCGATCGTGTACCTGCCCTTCGCGTTCAACCGGCACGTCTTCATCGACGACATCCCGATGTTTCACGACGACGCCGGTGTCCGCTGCCTGCACATCGGCGGCCCCGAGAGCCCGGACCTCGCCGAGACCGAGCGGTTCAGCCGGGCCGAGGCAGCGCGCAACGACATCCGGCTGACCTATGTCGCGTTGACCCGGGCGCAGTCCCAGGTGGTGGCGTGGTGGGCGCCGTCCTGGGACGAACCCAACGGCGGTCTGTCACGGCTGATGCGAGGCCGGCGCCTCGGCGAGGCCGACGTACCGGACCGGTGCGATCCGAAGACGATCACCGACGAGGAAGCTCGGGCCCGCTTCGACGCGTGGGAGGCCGCGGGCGGCCCGGTGATCGAGGAGGCCGCCGTCGCCGGGGTGCCCGCGCTTGCCGGGGCGGCGCCGCCGAACACCTTGGCAGTGCGGCACTTTCATCGCGTCATCGACACCGGCTGGCGGCGCACGTCGTACTCGGCGTTGATCCGCGACGTCGATGAGCCCGCGCTTGCCAGTGAACCGGAGGCCGGCGCCCGCGACGACGAGGTGGAGGTGACCCCGGCGGCGGTCCCGCCGGCCGCCGGCGCGGACGTGCCGTCCCCGATGGCCGATCTGCCGGCGGGTGCGACGTTCGGGTCGTTGGTGCACGCGGTGCTGGAGAGCGCCGACCCGCTCGCCGGCGACCTGACGGCCGAGCTGGAGGCGCGGATCCGAACGCATTCGGCATGGTGGCCCGTCGACGTCGATCCCGCCGTGTTGGCCTCGGCGCTGGTGCCGCTGCACGACACGGCGCTGGGGCCGTTGGCTCCCGGCGTCACCTTGCGGCAGGTCGCCCTCCCGGATCGGCTGCGCGAGTTGGCCTTCGAGATCCCGCTGGCCGGCGGGGACCTCCGCGGTGAGGTGCCCGACATCCGGCTCTCCGACGTCGGCGGACTGCTGGGCCGGCACCTCTCCCCCGACGATCCCCTGGCCGGTTACGCCGACCGGCTGAGGTCGGACGGGCTGGGCCGCCAGCCGCTGCGGGGTTACCTGTCCGGTTCGATCGACGCGGTGCTGCGCCTGCCCGGGCAGCGCTACCTCGTAGTGGATTACAAGACCAACCTGCTGGGTGGCACCGCGGCCGACTACAGTTTCCCCGCGCTGACCGAGGCGATGTTGCACTCGGACTATCCGCTGCAGGCGCTGCTGTATCTGGTTGTGCTCCATCGTTTCCTGCGATGGCGCCAGCCCGGTTACGATCCAGGGCGGCACCTGGGCGGGGTGCTGTACCTGTTCGTGCGCGGCATGTGCGGCGCCGCCACACCAGCGCCGGACGGCCGGCCCTGCGGCGTGTTCGGCTGGTCGCCTCCGGCCGAGCTGGCGGTCGCGCTGTCCGATCTGCTCGACGAGGGGCCACGCGCCGCATGAGCACCGTCGAGGAAATCCCCCAGGATCGATATGACCACCGATTCGCGCTCGCCGCCGCCGGCCTGCTCGGCGAATTCAACCGGGCCGGCGTGCTGGACGCCGCGGATGTGCATGCGGCGCAACGGATCACCACGCTCGCCGACGAGCCGGACGAATCGGTGGCGTTGGCGCTCGCGCTGCTGGTTCGTGCGCTGCGGGGCGGGGCGGTGTGCGTCGACCTGGCGAGCGTCGCCGCCGACGCCGACGCGCCGGAATTGCCGTGGCCGGAGCCGGGGGCGTGGCTGGCGTCGGTGCGTTCGAGCCGCCTGATCGCCGACCCCCCGGTGCTTCGGCTCTACCAGGATCGCCTGCTCTACCTCGACCGGTATTGGCGCGAAGAGACGCAGGTCTGCATCGACCTGCTGGCGCTGTCGGCGCCCATGGCTTCCGTCGAAGCGCGCGCCCTCGACCGCCTCTTCCCGGCCGGCTACGAGGAACAGCGCGCGGCGGCCCAGATCGTGCTGTCCCAAGCGGTTACGGTGCTCACCGGTGGTCCGGGGACCGGGAAGACGACGACCGTCGCCCGCCTTCTCGCGCTGTTGACCGAACACGCGGACCGGTCGGGCAGGGCGGGGCTGCGGATCGCGATGGCCGCGCCCACCGGCAAGGCGGCCGCGCGGCTGACCGAAGCGGTCGCGGCAGAGGTCGCCAGGCTCGAGCCCGCCGACCGCGAGCGCCTGGCCGGGCTGGAGGCGGTGACATTGCACCGCCTGCTCGGTAGCCGGCCCGACACGTCGGTACGGTTTCGTCACCACCGGGCCAACCGGTTGCCCCACGACGTGATCGTCGTCGACGAGACGTCGATGGTGTCGCTGACGATGATGGCGAGGCTGCTCGAGGCGGTGCGCGCCGACGCGCGGCTGATCCTGGTCGGCGACCCCGACCAACTGGCCTCGGTGGAGGCCGGAGCGGTGCTGGCGGACCTCGTCGACGGCCTGTCCGCCCGCGCCGACAGCCGCGTCGCCGCCCTGCTTTCGTCGCACCGGTTCGGTGAGTCGATCGGTGCGCTGGCCGACGCGATCCGCGACGGTGACGCCGACCGGGCGATCGCGGTATTGCGGGCCGGCGGCGATCACATCGACTGGGTGGAAGACGAGGATCCGACGGATCGTCTGCGGGCGATCCTGGTGCCGCACGCGCTCCGCGTCCGGCAGGCCGCCGTGTTGGGTGCCGACGCGGCGGCGTTGCAGGCGCTCGACGGGCACCGGCTGCTGTGCGCGCACCGGCACGGACGGTCCGGGGTGGAGCACTGGAACCGCCAGGTCCATCGATGGCTCACCGAGGACAGCGGCCTGCCGGTGTGGTCCCAGTGGTACGCGGGCCGGCCGCTGCTGGTGACCGCCAACGACTACGGGCTGCGGGTGTACAACGGCGACACCGGCGTGGTCGTCGCCCGCCAGGCGGGCCTGCGGGCGGTGATCTCCGGTGCCGCGGGGCGGCTGGAGTTCGCGACCAGCCGGCTTTCCGACGTCGAGACGATGTATGCGATGACCATCCACAAGAGCCAAGGCAGCCAAGCCGATGAGGTCACCGTGCTGCTCCCGCCGGAAGACTCTCACCTGCTGACGCGTGAGCTGTTCTACACCGCGGTGACGCGCGCCAAAACCAAGGTGCGCGTGGCCGGTTCGGAGAGCGCGGTACGCGCCGCCATCGGTCGGCGCGCGGTGCGCGCGAGCGGCCTGCGAGAGCGCCTCAAATCCGGTGTGGGCCTCGGCTGACGCCGCGGCCATGCCGGTGCGGAAGAATCGTGGTCGAGATGACTGACGTCGACGAAGCACCACCGGCATCCCGCCGGCCGCACATCCTGCGGCTCGCGGTGTTCGCCGCTTTCCTGCTCGCCATGTTCTTCCTGGTGGCCGTGGCGCACATCGTCAACGTCGAGGACGTGCGGCGCACCGTCTCGGCGACCGGTTCCGCGGCGCCCGTGACCTACGTCGTGTTGTCGGCCGCGCTGGGCGCGGTGTTCGTGCCGGGCTCGATACTGGCCGCGGGCAGCGGGTTGTTGTTCGGCCCGGTGCTGGGCATCGTCGTGACGCTGGGCGCGACGGTCGGCACGGCGATCGTGGCCAGCCTCGTGGGCCGTCGGGCCGGGCGGAACAGCGCGCGGGCGCTGTTGGGACCGGCGCGCGCGGACCGCATGGACGCGTTGATCGAACGCCGCGGACTCTGGGCCGTTGTCGGCCAGCGTTTCGTCCCCGGCCTATCGGACGCGCTGGCCTCCTACGCGTTCGGTGCGTTCGGAGTCCCGTTGTGGCAGATGGCCGTTGGCTCCTTCATCGGTTCGGTGCCGCGAGCGTTCGCCTACACCGCGCTGGGGGCGTCGATCGCGAATCGGTCATCCTGGCTGGCCTATTCGGCGATCGCGGTGTGGTGCATGACCGCCGTCGTCGGCGCCGTCGCCGCGCGGCAGGGCTACCGGAAGTGGCGCCGGCACGGCCGTCGCGCGGCTTCGGACGCGGAGGACGGCTAGTTCGCCGGTCGCTGCGCGGCCACGAACAGGTTTCCCGGCACCAAGTCCTCGACCTCTTTGGGCGCCGCGCGGTCGTAGCCGGCCATCAGTTCGGGGGACGGGGTCACGGTCACATCCCAGCCGTGGCGACGAAACCAGTCGCCGACGTCCTCGCGCTCCTCGAAGTACCACAGCTCGTCGGTCCTGGGCACCTCCCGGTCGGGGGCCACGCGCGCCATCAGCGCGCGGACCCGGTCCATGCGCTCACGGCGCTTCGCCCGCAGCTCCGGGTCGAGGAACCGCGGACCCAGCGCCTCCACGGCGACCCGGCTGCCGGGCGCGGTGAGCTGGTGCACGCGGTCGAAGAGCAACTCCTGGGCGGCGGCCGGCAGATACGGCATCAGCCCCTCCGCCGACCACACGCTGGGCTCCGATGGGTCAAAACCCGCCTGCCGCAACGCCGCCGGCCAATAGTGGCGCAGGTCCACGGGGACGGCGACGCGGTGGCATGCCGGCTGGGCCCCGTGTTCGGTCAGCGTCGACAACTTGAAGTCCAGCACCCGCGGCTGGTCCAGTTCGTAGACGCATCCGCCGTCCGGCCAGGGCAACCGCCACGCCCGCGCGTCCAGGCCCGCCGCCAAGATCACCGCCTGGCGAATCCCCGCGTCCGTCGCGGCGCGGAAGAAATCGTCGAAAAAGGCTGTCCGCGAGGCCATGTAGCCGACCATCGCCCGCATCTGCAGCGGCAACTCGGGTTCGGCCTCGACGAGTTCGGGCGGTAGCTGCGGCGCCGAGTGCCAGTTCCACACGCCGTCGCCGGCGGCATCGAGGAAGACCTGCGCGAACGGATCGCGGATCAAGGGATTCTCGCTGCGCGTCTCGGCGGCACGGGCGGAGGCCACACCCAGTGCGGTCGCCCCGACGCTCTCGGTGATCTCCCAGCTGTCGTTGTCGGTTCTGCCCACGCTCACGCCCTCCGATTCGCTAGCTCGCCTACCTAACCGACCCTACGCGCGGCGGGCGGGTGCGAGCTGTCGCGCACGGGACATCGGCGTTAAGTTGTCGGCGAGCCGGCGAGCGGACCGAGCAGCGGCGCCGAACGGATCCGAAGGATCATTACCACATGCGAGTCGACGGGCGCGAGGTGAGCGTTTCCGGCAGCTTGCTGCAGCCACTGACCCGGCGCACCAACGACATCCTGCGGCTGGCCGCGAGCGCGACCTTCCTCGCGGTGGTGATCACGAGTTCGCTGATCACCCGGCCGCAGTGGGAGGCGCTGGAGAAGTCGATCTCGCAGATCGTCGAGGTGCTCTCCCCGCGCCAGGCCGATCTGGTGTACCTCGCCTACGGTGTGGCGATCCTGGCGCTGCCGTTCATGATCCTGATCGGCCTGATCGTCGGCCGGCAGTGGAAACTGCTGGGCGCCTACGCGGCCGCCGCCCTACTCGCCGCGCTGCCGCTGTCGGTGGGCGGCAACGGGTTTTCGGCTCCGCGCTGGCACTTCGACCTCTCCGAACGCCTGCCGACGGTGTTGGGCCAGTTCCTCGACGACCCGCGCTGGATCGGCATGCTGGCGGCGGTGCTGACCGTTTCGGGGCCGTGGCTCCCCGCGCGCTGGCGGCATTGGTGGTGGGCGCTGCTGCTGGCCTTCGTGCCGATCCACCTCGTGGTCAGCGCCATCGTGCCCGCCCGTGCGCTGTTGGGCCTGGCGGTCGGCTGGCTGGTCGGCTCGCTGGTGGTTCTCGTGGTCGGTACCCCGGCGCTGGAGGTGCCGCTGGAGGCGGCCGTGCGCGCGATGGCCAGGCGCGGGTTCGTCGTCTCGCGGCTCACCGTGGTCCGGCCGGCGGGTCGGGGCCCGCTGGTCCTGTCGGCGGCGTGCGAACAGCCCGACCGCACGGCGGTCGTCGAGTTGTACGGCCCGCACCAACGCAGCGGCGGCACGCTGCGCCAGCTCTGGATCAAGCTGCGGCTGCGCGATACCGAGACCGGGCCCCTGGTGACCTCGATGCGCCGCGCCGTCGAGCACCGCGCGCTGATGACGATCGCCATCGGCGATGTCAATCTGGCCAACACCTCGACGATCGCCGTCGCCACCCTCGACCGGGGCTGGATTCTCTATTCGCACAAGCCTCCCCACGGCCTGCCGCTGGCCCGGTGCGCGCACTCGACGCCGGTGGACCGGGTGTGGCAGTCGCTGCGGATCCTCAACGACCAGCAGATCGCGCACGGGGACCTGCGCGGCAACGAGATCACCGTCGACGACGACGCCGTGCTGTTCGGCGGATTCCACAGCGCCGAGTACGGCGCCACCGACGCCCAACTGCAATCCGACATCGCCCAGCTGCTGGTGACCACGTCGGCCCTGTACAACCCCAAGTCGGCCGTGGCGGCCGCGATCGACGCCTTCGACAGGGAAACCGTGCTCACCGCGTCGCGCCGCCTGACGAAAGTGGCTGTGCCCCGGACCATTCGGAGGTCGATCCAGGATGCGGGCACCGTCATCTCCGCCGCCCGCGCGGAGGTGAAGCGGCAGACCGGCGCCGACCAGATCAAGCCCGAGACCATCACCCGGTTCACCCGCAGTCAGCTCATTCAGCTGGTGCTGTTCGGCGCGCTCGTCTACGTCGCGTATCCCTTCATCAGCACCGCGCCCACCTTCGTCTCGCAGCTGCGGACCGCGCACTGGTGGTGGGCACTGCTGGGTCTGGCGGTGTCGGCGCTGACCTACGTCGGGGCGGCCGCCGCGCTGTGGGCGTCCGCGGACGAGAAGGTGAGCTTCTGGAGGCTGTCGGTCGCGCAGGTGGCCAACACGTTTGCCGCCACGACGACACCCGCCGGGGTGGGCGGGCTGGCGCTCAGCACGCGGTACCTGCAAAAGGGTGGTGGGCTGTCCGCCATGCGGGCCACCACGGCGGTGGCCCTGCAGCAATCCGTGCAGGTGATCATGCACCTGCTGTTGCTGATCCTGTTCAGCACGGTTGCGGGCGCGTCGATGAACCTCTCGCACTTCGTGCCCACCGCCACGGTCCTGTACCTGATCGCGGGTGTGGCACTGGGGATCATCGGCACCTTTTTGTTCGTGCCCAAGCTGCGCCGCTGGCTGGCGACGGACGTGCGCCCCAAACTCAAGGAGTTGGCAACCGACCTCGTCGAGGTGGCCCGAGAGCCACAGCGGTTGGGGCTGATCGTCCTCGGTTGCGCCGGAACGACTCTCGGTGCGGCGCTGGCGCTGTGGACCAGCGTCGAGGCGTTCGGCGGCGGCGCTTCGTTCGTCACCTGCACCGTGGTCACCATGGTCGGCGGAACGCTGGCCTCCGCCGCGCCGACACCCGGGGGCGTCGGGGCGGTCGAGGCGGCGCTGATCGGTGGGCTGGCCGCCTTCGGCGTGCCGCCCGCGGTCGGCCTACCGTCGGTCCTGTTGTACCGGGTGCTCACCTGCTGGCTGCCGGTGTTCGCCGGCTGGCCGGTGATGCGGTGGTTGACCCGGAACGAGATGATCTGAGGTCCGGTACGGGATCACTCGAACGGGGACTGCACCACCACGAGAATGGTTGACGTGCGGGAGCTTTGGCCGACGGTCGAGGTCAGGTACGCCAGGTAGTACTCGTCGGACACCGATCGTGCCACCGTGATGGGTACGTCGATGCTCGCCGACCCGTCCGGGGAGAACTGGCCCGTCGAGGGCGTCACGGTGATGCCGCCGGCCGAGGCGCTGCCCGTGACGGTGTAGCCGCCGGCATCGCCGGTCATCCGCTGTGCGTCGAGCCTGACCGTGCCCGTGTTGCCCGGGGCGATGGTGACGATCGGGTTCGGGACGTTGACGGTCACCGCCGAACCGCCGGCACCGAACGACGGTGGGGCGGAGGATTCGCCCGTGCCCCAACTCCTGTCCGGATAGGCGGCAAGCGTGAAGCTCAGTTCCCCTCCGGTGCGGATGAACGACTCGGGCAACCACGTGTGGTCGGTGGCCTGCCCGTCGACGCGCAGGCCGCTGACGTATTTGAGGTGGCGCGGTCCGGACGCGCCGGGCGCCGCGATCCGAATGGTTTTGCCGCCCGGAAGCGCGATCACGGCACGGTCGAAGAGCGGTGCGGCCACGGTGAGGATCGACGTTCCCGGCGTGCTCGGATACAGTCCCAGCGCCGCCCAGACGTACCAGCTGGCCATCGCGCCCAGATCGTCGTTGCCCGGTTCCCCGTCGGCCGTCGGGCCGAACAGCCCGCGCACCCGGTCGACCGTGCGCTGCGCCTTCCACGGTTGACCGATGTAGTTGTACAGCCACGGCACCCCGAAACCGGGTTCGTTACCGGCCCACAGGTAGGGCTCGTTGGGGCCGACGTTCAGCTTCCTGGTGAAGCCGTCGAGCCGCCCGGCCACCGCCTGGCGACCGCCGAGCGCGGTCACCAGGCCGGCCACGTTGTGCGGCACCCACCAGACGTACTGCGCGGCGTTGCCCTCGTCGAATCCGACCTGGCCGAAATCGGAGGGCGAGACCACGAACGCGGGACCGGCGCGGAAAAAGCTGGGCCAGCTGCGGGGCGAGATGTACCGGGTGGTCGGGTTGAACAGGTTCTGCCAGTACTGCGACCGCCGCTGGAATTCGGCGGCGGTCGCGGTGTCGCCGAGCGAATCGGCGAACCGCGAGATGGTGAAGTCGTCCACCGACCACTCGAGTGTGATCGACGCCGCGGCGATCCAGCCGTCGGTGCGGAACTCGAAGGAGAACGGCGCATAGCCGAACTGCAGGTACGTCTCGATGCCCGGCCGCTCGACGTAACCGCCCAGCCCCACACCGCCTTTCGTCGCCGCGTTCACCATGTAGCGCAAGGCCGCCCGGGTGTCGAAGCCCTCCGCGCCGAAGGCATGGAGGTTCACGATGAGCGGCACCACGTTGTCACCGCTCATCTCCGCGGTCGCGGCGTTGGCCAGCGCCCAGCGCGGCAGCGCTCCGCTCTGCTCGGCGTCGTTCACCAGCGATTGGGCCATATCGCCGGCTCGGTCCGGAAAAAGCAGCGCCTGCAACGGGGCCAGACATCGGTAGGTGTCCCAGTCGGAGAAGTTGGCGTACTGGGTGTGCCCGGCAGCCACGGTGTGCACCGCACCGTCGAACCCGATGTAGCGCCCGTCCGCGTCGTTGAAGGTGTTGGGGTGCAACAACGATCGATACAGGGAGGTGTAGAACGTTTCCAGGTCACCGGCGTTGCGGCCGGCGACCGAGATGCGCGACAGGGTGGCGTTCCACGTCCTTGACGCGGCGCGGCGCACGTCGTTGAAGCCGGCTGCACCCTCGGCCGCCAGGTTGGCCCGCGCCCCGTCGATACCGACGTAGGAGATCGCGGTCCGCACCTCGAGCACGGCCCCGGCCGGGAACTCGACGTATCCACCGCTGTACGGCGAATTCGCGCTGCGGGTATTCGGATACACCGCATTGCCGTCCCATGCCCCGTAAGAAACGAATGGCTGGCTGAATTTCATGGCGAAATAGACGGTGTAGGTGTTGTCCTTGCCGCAGAACCCGCCGCTGGTGGCCCAGCCGGTGATGGTGGTGTTGTCCTCACCGATGTGGATGGTCGCGCGGGAGTTGCCCGCCAGCGACGCTCCGGAACGCACGTGCAACAGCGCGGGGCGGCCGTTGCGGGGATAGCTGAATCGACCGACGCCCGTGCGCGTGGTGGCGGTCAGTTCCGCCTTCACCCCGGTACCCGGGAATCGCACCGTGTAGTAGCCCGGCACGCCCCGTTCGGTGTCGTCGTGGGCGATCCGTTCCCAGGCTTTCCAGGGCTGCGAGCCAATTTCGTTGGTGGTCGGCAACATTGAGATGTCGCCGAACGCGGCGCAGCCCACGGAGGCGTGGGTCATGCTGAACCCGGTCGAGCGCGGGTTGTCGTAGTTGTAGCCGGCGTAATTGCCGACGGTGTCCGGTGAGTACTGCACCATTCCGAACGGCATGGTGGCGCCGGGGAAGTTGTTGATCTCCCCCACCGTATGGCCACCGGTTCCGGTGCCGATCAGCGTGGCGACGTGGTCGACGGGGTCGGTCACGAATCCGGGCTCGCCGTCGTAGGCAACGGGCGGCGGCGCCGCAGCGACGAACGCGATGAAGACGACCGACGCCGCCAGGAGCGCGACGAGGGCCCTGCGTGACCGCATACCTGTCTCTTACTGGACAACGGTGTGTTGGGTGGCTGTTTCTTCAAACGAATTGGATAACGATTTGCGGATCCGGCCGGGCAGCTCAAAGCACGCATCAGAAGGACGGCACCGCCCGCGTCCCCGCGCGGAAAGCGGTGGTGATTCCGGCCCAGGGACCGGACCACCATCGCACCCTGACCGAGGAAGATGACGCTACGCCGCGCAACCGAACGGGCTTACGGTGAAACCCATGGCAGAACAGTCATATGCGATCGACGCCGGGCACCCGCCGTCGATCCTGCTGCGCTTGGTCAACCCGGTGTTGGGGTTGCTGCTGCGCACGCCGCTGGCCGGCCCCGCCCGCAAGCAGCTGATGGTGCTGAGCTTCACCGGGCGAAAAACCGGCCGGTCGTTCACGATTCCGGTGAGCGCTCACGTCATCGACGGTCAGCTCTACGCGCTGACGGGGGCCGCGTGGAAGCGGAATTTCCGGGGCGGCGCGCCGGCCCGGGTGGTCTACGACGGCGAGACGACCGCGATGCGCGGGGAGCTCATCTCGGACCGCGCTGTGGTGTCCGATCTCTTCCTACGCTGCGCCGAGTCCTACGGCGTCCAGCGCGCCCAACGCATGATCGGCCTGAAGTTCCGCGACAATCGCATGCCGACGCGGGAAGAGTTCGCCGAGGCGGTCGACCGGATGAACTTGGGAGCGGTCCGCCTGGCGCGCGGCGGCTAGCGACCGCTACTCGGTAGAGCCGGCGGCGCGCAGGTGGGCGGCGAGCAGGCTCTGGTCGAATCGTGAGCGCGACCCGATGGCCTCCTTGGCCAGCTCGGGGAAGTCTTTCGCGATTTGTTCGGCGAGCACGCCCAGCTTCATGTTGCGCACCTGGGACAACGACTTGAGCAGGTTGAACGCCGCCTTCTCGTCGACGCCGTAGACCAGCATCAGCATCCCCTTGGTTCGCTCGATCGCGCCGCGACGGTCGGCGATCTCGGCGACCTGTGCGCTGATGGCCTCCTCGCGCTTGCGGCTCGACGTCGGCGTGACGTCGACGTAGAAGCCGTGGGTGCCGATGACTTCACCGCTGTCGTCGCAGAATTGGTCGCCCACCACGACCACGTCGTGGGTGTTGCCGCGGGTGTCGACGATGCGGTGCCGGGTGCTGAACGGGCGGCGACGCTTGATCATGTCGTCGATGCCTTCGGCCACCCTGGCCCGGTCCGCGGGGTGCTTGTGGGACAGCACCAGCTCGGTCGTCGGGGTCACCGTTCCCGGCTCGTAGCCGTGCATGCGGTGCACCTGGTCGGACCATTCCCAGCGTTGATCCTCGAAGTAGAAGCGGAACCAGCCCGCCCGCTGCGGGGCGCCTCCCGCGAGCGCCCGCTCAACCGCCGCCGTCTGGCCGTCTAGATCCCACGCCACGACACACGCTCCGGACGGGACGCCGACGCCCAATTCTCGGGCGACGCCTGCCGGATGGCGTCGCTTTCCTGCAGCCGCAGCGCCGACACGCGGCACAGTTCGCGGGATCGGTCGACCTGCCGCCGCGCGCGTTCCACGGAGTCGGCCGCCGAACGCTGCAGCGACCTGGCGACGTCCGAGGGCGTGCCGCGGGCCGTCCGCGCGCTGCGCCGAACGGTCTCCCGCAGCTCGGCGGTGCGGCGCGCCGAACGGGCGCGATGAGCCCGCTGCCGACAGGCCGACGTGCAGTAGAGGGCGTCGGACCGGGCCGAGAACCCCGCCCCGCACACCGCGCATGTCATCCCCGACATATCCGTTACGTTACAGCTGACGCCGGCGCGTTACGGCTGGACCCGGGAAGTACGGGGCGCCGGATGCGGGCGGATTTACTGGCCCGGGTCGCATTACACGAAACTGGTCCAGCTCGTACAAAGGCTGCGCGACCAGCTCGGTGACCGCCCGGCGCCCCGTACTTCCCGGGTCCAGCCGTAACGCGCCGGCGTCAGCTGTAACGTAACGGATATGTCGGGGATGAC